>CAZLDF010000029.1:0-4532 GCA_964558095.1 uncultured Isosphaeraceae bacterium
CCCAACGCTACCGGATGCGTTTGCACGGCTGATCTACATCGACCCGCCGTTCAACACCGGGAAGTCGCAGCAGCGAGCGCGAATGAACGTTGTCGCCAGCGAAGGGGGGGGCGGCGGCGATCGCACCGGCTTCGCGGGCAAGCGGTATGTCACAGAACTCAAGCCCGCATCCGAATCAAGTTCGTATGCCGATTCTTTCGGCGACGATTACATCGCGCACCTCCTGCCGCGGATCGAAGCGTCACTGCACTGTTTGACGCCCGACGGGTCGATCTTTGTGCATCTGGACTATCGCGAAGTGCACTACGTCAAGGTCGCGCTTGACGGGATGCTCGGCCGCGAGCGGTTCATGAACGAAATAGTCTGGGCCTACGACTACGGCGGGCGCTCGAAAAACAAGTGGCCGGCCAAGCACGACACGATTCTGTGGTATGCGATGAATCCATCGGGTCCGCAGCGACGAAGCGACGCGGGCTTGAAGCGACGAAGCGACGAAGCGACGGAGCGACGAAGGGACAGCGACCAAGCCCAACGCTCCACGCAATCGCCAAATCACCAAATCACCACATCACCAAATCCCCCCTCTGTGTCCTCTGTGGCCTCTGTGGTTAGTTCTTCCCCCGGCTATGTCTTCAACTACGACGCCATCGACCGCATCCCCTACATGGCTCCGGGACTGGTCACGCCGGAGAAGGCGGCGCGGGGCAAGACGCCGACGGACGTGTGGTGGCACACCATCGTGCCCACCAACAGCAAAGAGAAGACCGGCTATCCGACGCAAAAGCCGCTGGGCATTCTCGAACGCATCATCGCGGTGCACACTCATCCCGGCGACACCGTCCTCGACTTCTACGCCGGCTCGGGCACGACCGGCGCCGCGGCGGCGAAGCTCGGCCGCGGGTCTGTGCTGATTGACAACAATCCCGATGCCGTGGCGGTAATGGAGCGACGGTTGCAGTCCTACGTTATTGGGATGGGTGCCGAGCACGCGACAACCTAACATTTCAGTGCTGATGCAAGACGACGACGCCGAACCCTGGCCCTGTCCGCATTGCGGCTACGATTTGCGCGGCACGATCAACGAGTGGCGCGAAGAAGTCGTGCAGTGCCCCGAATGCGGCAATACCTGCAACCCTGAAGCAGTCTTTGACGGCATCCTGCGCAGACGCGGCGAGACCGGCCGCCGCTTCTATCTTCGCAATTATGCTCCTGCGATACTCAGTCTCGTGCTGCTCTGCTGCGGTCTCCTCGCACACCAATTCCTCGGCCGATCGTTCGCGGCCCCGATTTTTCTGATGTCCCTGGCATCGTTTCCCGTGCGTTGCCTGGCGATGACCGTGTTCATTTTTCGCACGGACGGAATCCGCTGCGGCCCATGGCAATGCCTGCGGCATACGGGATCCACGCTCTTCATGAATCTCATCGGCCTGATGATTCTCGGGCCGATCGCGTTCCTTATCGTGGCGCTGATTGCTGCGATTTGGCTGTGATTCTTCGTTGCCGTTGCAGTGCGCTGGCTGCTGACGCATGATCGTCGCCGATCCAAACTCCTGGCCCTGCCCGCATTGCGGCTATGACCTGCGCGGCATCGTTGAAGTCACCAAGCGCGACGCCGTCATCTGCCCCGAGTGCGGCCGAGCCAGTTCAATGATCGCGCTGTTCGATGAAGCGGCGAGCCCGCCATGGCATCGTGGATGGCGGTGGTTCGCGGTTTTCTGCTCGCCGGCTCTGCTCATCGCAGTCTGCTTCGCAGTTGAATTGCTCGTGATGCGGCTGCTTGCGGGTTTCGCGGGGATCGGTTTTGCGGGGGCATTCATCCTTCTCCTCATCGTCTCGCTGCGTGAAGCAAGGCGAACCGCAAATGGCGACCTCCTGCTGCGCGTCGTCTGGTATGTGTTTCTGATCGGCTTCCTCAACGTCTGCGTCGGCCTCATGCTTCTTGTTCTGCTGATGCCGCTGTTCATGCTTGTGACTGCCTGATATACTCCGACTCGGTCAAGCCCCGAATCCCGGCGTTCACGCGAAGCCGCCCGTCCATCGCGGCCCGCTGTGAATGCGTTCGGTCGATGCCTCTCTGCCTAGTCCCTAGTCCCTAGTCCCTAGTCCCTGATCCCTCCACCCCATGTTCGAATCCCTCTCCGATCGTTTCAATTCCGTCCTTCGCACGCTCTCCGGCCGGGGCAAGCTGACCGAGGAGAACATTCGCGACGCCATGCGCGAGGTGCGCACCGCGCTCCTGGAAGCCGATGTCCATCTCGACGTCGTCACGAAGTTCTGCGATGACGTCGTGCGCGATGCGCTGGGCACGGAGGTCACGAAATCCCTCAAGCCCGGCCAGGAGATCATCGGCATCGTCCATAAGCGCCTCGTCGAGCTGATGAGCGCCGGTGAAGGACAAGAGGGGGGGATCATGTTCGTCGAGCCCGGGCCCACCATCATCATGATGTGCGGCCTGCAGGGGTCCGGCAAAACGACCACCTGCGGCAAGCTCGCCGCATACCTCAAGAAGCGCGGCAAGAACGTCTGCATCGCAGCGGCGGACCTCCAGCGGCCCGCTGCAGTCGAGCAGCTTCGCATCGTGACGGAGACCGTCGCGAGCGATGCGCCCGGCAACGCGCGAGTCAGTTTCTACGGCGAGCCGGACAAGTGCGCCGAGTATGGCAAGGCCGTCGGCGTCGCCGTCATGGTCTGCCAGCGCGCGCTCAAACATGCGCGCCAGCAGAAGGACGATGTGCTCATCCTCGACACCGCCGGCCGCCTGCACATCAACGATGCGCTGATGGGCGAACTCGAAGGCGTGCGCAGAGCGCTCAATCCTCATCAGATCTATCTCGTCGTCGATGCGATGATCGGCCAGGACGCCGTCAACTCCGCGCGCGAATTCCACAAACGCCTTGCGATCGACGGCGTCATCCTCACCAAGTTCGACTCCGACACCCGCGGCGGGGCGGCGCTTTCCGTCAAGGAAGTTACGGGCGCCCCCATCAAGTTCATTGGTACGGGCGAAAAGTTCGATGCGCTCGAAGAATTCCACGCGGAGCGCATGGCCGGTCGAATCCTCGGCATGGGCGACGTCGTATCGCTCGTCGAAAAGGCGCAGCAGGAAGTGAGCGAAGAAGAAGCGGAAGAGCTCGCCCAGAAAATGGCCAAGGGCCAGTTCACGATGGACGACTTCCTCAAGCAGCTTCGCTCGGTGAGGCGGATGGGTTCGATGAAGCAGCTTCTGGGGATGCTGCCGGGCGTGGGCGGCGCGCTGAAGGACGTCGAGATCGACGACACGCAGCTCGATCGGCTCGAAGGCATGGTGCATTCCATGACGAGCGAAGAGCGCGACGACATCAAGCTGCTCAACAAGTCGCGCAGCAAGCGCATCGCGCAGGGCTCGGGCACCGGCATTCCCGAAGTCAACAAGCTGAAGAACCAGTTCGAGATGATCTCGAAGATGACGCAGCAGATGGCGGGGGGGGGAAAGGGCGGCATGTTCGGCAAGATGAAGGCGATGCGCGCCATGGCGAAGGCGGGGGGGGCCGGCGCCCTGCCCGGCGTCAAGGGCATGCCCCAGCTCGGCGGCCGCGGCTCGACAAAGACCATCTCCGTCAAAACCCTCTACAAGAAGCGCCAGAAGAAGCGGTGATTCGCCCATCGCCCGAAGCGCGGGCGAAGGCGCAAGCGAGCGCGCCACGCCGGCGCCGCGCTTCGCTCTATGACGAAGACTCGTCGTCGCCCAGAAGCGGCAGCGGGTCGCGCGTCTTGCCGCTTGTCCAGTCGCGTATGCGCGGCATGAGGATCTCGGTGAGCATGATCTTCCCGCACGCCGCCAGCGGAATCGCCAGCAACATGCCATAGACGCCCAGCACGCTTCCCCCCGCGAGCACCGCGACCAGCAGCGTCACCGGATCGAGGTCCGTCGCCTTGCCCGCGATCGCGGGCGTCAGCACATAGCCGTCGAGGAACTGCACGATCGCGAAGACAAGCGTCGGCCACAGCAGAATCGCCCACCACGCCATGCGATCGCTTTCGGGCAGCCCAAGCTGATCGAAGAACAGCAGGCCGACCGCCGCGGGAATGCCCACCAGGCCCAGATACGGCACGGCACAAAACACTCCCACCACCAGTCCCAACGGAATCGCGTAAGGCACGCCGCAGATCATCCACCCGATCGCCAGCATCGCGCCCATGATGAGCGCGATGATGATCCGGCCGCGCACGAACGCCGCCACGACCGAGTCCATCTTCTTCAGCAGCTCGATCGTCCGGGGCTTTTTCTTGTCCGGAATGAGCTGGTTGCCGAAGGCGAGCACGCTGGGGTACCACAGGCTGAAGAAGAAGAAATAAAACGGAATCAGGAATGCGAGCAATCCAAGCTTGATGACGAAGCTGATGACGGCGAAGACGGTTAGATAGCCGCGCTGCGCGATGGTGATGATGTCGGGGCCGCCGGGCTGGGCATCGCGGTTTGCGGCCTCGCCGGCGGCCTGCGCCAGAGCGAGCTCCTCGCGGACAATCTCGCGCATGCGCTGCTCGCTGTCCGC
>CAZLDF010000030.1:0-2653 GCA_964558095.1 uncultured Isosphaeraceae bacterium
GGATGCGCGGCAGTACGAAGTGGAGATGGAAATCCAGCCTGAATCCCCGATTGCCGGGCAGACCATCGAGGAAGCCGGGTTGCGTCAGTTGCCGGGGCTGTATCTCACGCAGATCGAGCGGGGCGAGGAGGTGCTCGTCGCCGTCGGACCCGAAGAGCGCCTGCAGGCGGGCGATCGTCTGGGGTTCGTGGGGATTCTGGAATCGGTGGTCGATCTGCGCAAGATTCGGGGGCTCGTGCCCGACACGGATCAGGTGCAGAAGATCAGCGCGCACATCGGTTTTCGACGGCTGGTTGAAGCGGTCGTCTCGAATCGTTCGCCGCTGGTGGGCAAGAGCGTGCGGGAGAGCCTGTTCCGCACGCGCTACAACGCCGCGATCATCGCGGTGCATCGCAACGGCCAGCACATCAAGCAGAAGATCGGCGACATCGTGCTGCAGGCCGGCGATACGCTGCTGCTCGAAACGCATCAGGGATTCATCGACACCTTTCGCAACAGCTCGGACTTCTATCTGGTTTCGAACGTCGAAGGCTTCCGGCCGATTCGACACGAACGCGCGTGGGTCGCGCTGGCGATCCTCGGCCTGCTCGTGTTCCTGTTCACGTTCCAGCCCTTCGGCATTCACCAGGTGGTCGCGGTGCTGCTGTGCGCGATGCTCATGATCGGGACGCGCTGCGTCAGCGGCACGGTCGCCCGGCGAGCGGTGAACTGGCAGATTCTCGTCGTCATCGGCGCGGCGCTTGGCTTTGGCGAAGCGCTCACCCACACCGGCGCTGCCAACGAGATCGCGCACGGCATCCTCGGGGCGGCCGAGGCTCTGCATTTCGGGCCGACCATGATGCTGATGGCGGTCTTTTTCATCGGCGCGCTCTTCGCCCAGTTCATCAACCCCAGCGGCGCGGCTGTGCTCATGTTCCCCGTCGCAATGGCCACCGCGCGCCAGCTCGGCGTCAGCCCGGAGCCCTTCGTCATGGTCCTCATGATGTCCGCCGGCGCCAGCTTCATCTCCCCCGTCGCCTATCAGACCAACCTGCTGGTTTATGGTCCCGGCGGATACTCGTTCGCAGATTTCGTCCGCATCGGCGTGCCGCTGACGATCATCGTCGGCATTGTGTCCTCGCTGCTCGCGCCGCTGGTGTTTCCATTTTCGTCGTAGGGATTCACGCTCGATGCCCCGGCCCACAACTGGACGATCGCTTTCACGTTCACTCCGCGCCGCGGCGCTCATGCTCTGCGCGCTGGCGCTGGCGGCGTGGTTGATCGGGCGAGTTGTTTCCGACCGATACGGCTGGAGCCAGTGGCTGCTGTGGATTCCCACGCCCGCTGCGATCGCGACGGCTGTCGTTGCGCTGCTCGTTGCGATGCTGCGCCCTCGCGCGAACGCTTCGGCACGCCGCGCCCGGCGCGCGACCCCGGCGTGCTGGTTGTGCGTCACGTTGGCGCTTGTTGGCTATTTCTCGTTCGTCGAATACCGGCTGTTCAGCCGGCCCGACGCGAATGTTCCGGGGATCAAGCTCGTGCACTGGACCGCGCCGCCGGAATCCGATGAAGTCATCGACTGGGCGGACCGGGTCGTGCAGTGGGACGGCGACATCACGCTGATGCAGGGCGCGCGGGGCACGTGGCACGATGAACGCGTCATCGACTGGCTCGGGCCGCAGTCGCACCCAGTCGTCCTCGGCCATTTCTGCCTGCTGAGCAAGCTTCCCGTGATCGAAGCGCGAACGCTCATTTATCGAGAGGACGTGCTGACGCTCTTCGCCATCACCGTGGCGACTGAAACTGCCACCGACGGGTCCCTGCGCGTCTGGCTTGCGGACATGCCCGCCAATCCGCGAACTTCGAAGTCGCAATTGGTCGCCCAAGCGCGGAAGCTGCTTGACGGGCTGAAGGAACCGGCGCCTGATGTGATCGTCGGCGACTTCAACATGACGCGCGGCAGCGCATTGCTGCATCGAATGTTCCCCGCGATGCGCCATGCATACGAAGACGCGGGGCACGGCTACAGCGCGACGTTTCCGCGCAAGTGGCCGCTCTATCACATCGACCATGTGCTGCTCAGTGAAGACTGGCGCGCGACGCGATATGACATCGTCGATCCCGAAGCCGGCCGTCACCGCGCGCAAGTCGCGTGGATCGAAGCAGCGCCTTGAAAGCACTCGACCGAGCGAGCGTTGCAGACGATCACGAGCGAGACGCCCGTGCGACTGTGTCGCCGGTCGTTCGCTCCGTCGCCTGAATCGATTCCCACTGGCGCCGCAGTCCTTCGTGAAAAGGTGTCCTCGGCTCGAAGCCGAGCTCCGTTCGGCTGCGCGACAGATCGGCGCAGGTGCGCTCCACGTCACCCGGCTGCATCGGCAGCGGCTCGATGCGCGGCGTGCGGCCGACCACCTCGCCGATCTCCTGAATCATCCGCGAGAGCGTGATTGGCTGCGATCCCCCAAGGTTGAAGATGCGGCAGGAACCTGAACCAGTTTCGCCCGCCCACGCTCCCGCCGCCAGCACGCCCGCGATGATGTCGTCGATGAAGGTGTAGTCGCGGCTGGTCGATCCGTCGCCGAACATCGGTACGGGGAGATCGTCGGCGATGAGTCGCATGAACTTGCCGATGGCGAGATCGGGGCGCTGGCGCGGCCCGTACACGGTGAAGAAT
>CAZLDF010000031.1:0-9249 GCA_964558095.1 uncultured Isosphaeraceae bacterium
ACACGGCATCACGCAGCCTTTGGATCCCGATCTGGATCGCGCGCTGCAGCCGGCGGGATTCATGTTGACCGGCGCCGGCCGGATGGGCCGCGACGACACCTTCGGCAAAATGCTCAAGGGCAACCTGCAACTGGACGACCCGACCCAGCAGGCGATGATCGATCGGCACGATTTTCCGCTGACGATCGCGAAGCGCCGCATCAACTCGATGGCCCTGGCGAAAGAGGCGCGCGACGAGCTGATGGCGCTCGATATTCGCGCTTTGCCCATCGGCATACCGGTCAACCGCTGGTCGGAAGACCCGTTCCACGGCCCGACGCATGCGCAGTTCGCCGACTGGGTGCCCGATCTGCCCGCGATTCCAACGCCCGGGCGAAGGAACCAGTGGACCGCCGCGCAGGACGCGTATGTCGCCGACCCGTCCGACGAAAACTTCTGGAACCTCTATTGGTTCACGGACGCGTACTGCCCGCAGTTCGACGATTCGGTGGGCTCGCAGTTCATGAAGACCAAGTATCAATCGATGATGGTCGCGCAGCACCTGATGCGTCTGCGCGCCACGGGGACGGAACTGTGGGAAGTGGCGGGACCGGTGATGTTTGTCGATCAGCGCGGCCGACTACCCGGTGGGAGAATTCCCAACGCTTTCTGGGAGATGGGCGACATCGCCATGTTGGCGCAGATTCCTGGGCACGGACGAGGCGAGAGCGTCGAATTGCTTGGACTTCCCACGTTTGTGAATGAGCGTCTGCGCGAAGACTGGAGCGCGTTCGATCACTGTCTCCGCGTCCGCACGCCGTGGCTGTGGCTGGGGTGGACGCTCGATCCGGGACTGATGTTCACGGCGTCGGGCGATTCGGCGCTGAACTACTTCAGCAAGTTCCTGTGGACCGAGGAACGCTATCCCATCCACAACGCCCTTATGGTGTCCAAACAGTGGGTGAGCGCGTCATGCGACCCGCGGATGTTCAACGCGGATCGTGGCGCCAACACGCAAAAACTGCAACTGTTCCTCGGCAAGTTCACGTTCGAAGACTTACACATGACGATGGAGCCGCCCGCCGGCGGACATCGCAACAACTATCGAAAGTATGTCTCGAACATGTTCGCGATGATTCTGTACCTGATGCAGGACGACATGCAGCAGCGCGGCGGGGTGCTTCGCCGCGCGGAGCAGGCCGCGCTCATCAACGAGGCGGAGCGTTACTTCCAGTACATCGGCGAAAGCTCCAACAGCTCGCTGATGAACCTCGTCCGGCAGGTGCGCCAAACGATGAATCATCTACCGAATCTCGGCTGACGATCCTGGCTGAGCCGTCGAGGATGGCGAGAGCCCTCCTCAGCGACGCGCCATCAGTTTCTCGATCGCCGCGATGGACTTCGGAATCTTCTCGGAAAGGTTTCGACGTCCATCGCGCGTCACCAGGATGTCGTCTTCGATCCGAATGCCCAGTTTCTCCTGGGGGATGTACACGCCCGGCTCGATGGTGATGACGTTTCCGGGCTTGAGCGGCACGGAAATGTCGGGCGCGGCGTCGTGCGTCTGCAGCCCCAGGTGATGCCCGATCCCGTGGATGAAGTAGTCGCCGAAGCCCGCCTTGGTGATGACCGCGCGCGCGATCTGATCGACCGCGGAGATGAGCGCGCCGGGCTTCACGGCGGCGATCGCGGCGTCCATCGCGGCGAGCACGACCTCGTACACCTCGCGCTGCCGCTTGCTGAACGTCCCGGTCGCAGGAATGGTGCGCGTGATGTCGGCGCCGTAGTCGCCGAAGGATGCCCCGCTGTCGATGCAGATCAGGTCGCCCTTTTCGATGGTTCTGTCGTTGGCGCGATAATGAAGGACGGTGGAGTTGATTCCGCTGCCGACGATCGTGCCGAACTTCGGGCCGCGCGAGCCGTTCGTGCGATAGGCGTGCTCGATCGCTTCCTGCACGTCGAACTCGCTCGCGCGGGGCCGGGCCGCCTTCATCGCCGCCTCGAAGCCGATGGCGGTGACGTCGATGGCGCGCTGAATCATCGCGATCTCCGATTTCGATTTCACCGAGCGCAGCTTCGCGAGTGCTTCGCTGCAATCGACGATTTCGACGCCGGGCACGCGCTCGGCGACGCGGCGAAACACTTCGAGATCGGGCGAGATCGGCTGCTCGTAGTTCGCCAGCGGATGCAGGCACGCCAGCGATCCGCTGCGCCTCGCCGCGTCGTTGAGAAATCGAGCCAGATGACTCAATCGGAACACGCTCCTGAACCCCGTTCGCTCGCGGAGTGCGGCGCTGATGGTCAGGCGCAGTCCATCCCACTGCTCGGTTTCCGGGTTCAGCGGTCGTAGAAACAGGCTGGACCGACGGCTCTCGACGGGAGCGGCGGGATCAAGCAGCAGCGCCGCGCCGGGCTCGTCGGTAATGCCGGTGAGATAGATGAAGTGCGGATGGGCGCTGAACTCATCGCCATCGTGATGATGAACCTCGCCGGCGAAGATCAAGCCGACCGACCGCTTCAGTTCCCGCAGAAGCTTCTCGCGGCGCTGGGCGTATTCCTTCAAGTCGATTCGCGGTTCGTTCATGAACGAATTGCCTCGTTGTGTTGATGATGCGTTCGTCGATTCACCTGGAGACCATCTCGAAATGCAACATTCGAAGCTGAGTTTGCGACAATGTCGCGGCAATCGCCGGTCTTGCGGCCCTCACCCCACCCCTCTCCCAAAGGGAGAGGGAGTTTTGATAGTTTCCTATTCATACCGGTGTGGGACCGTCTGGCCGCGGAGCGCCGCGATGATGTTCTCCACCGACATCTGCATCATCCAGAGGCGGTCTTCCCGCGTCGCGCTTCCCAGATGAGGCAGCAGAAACGCATTCGGCAGCTCCGCCAAACCGTCCGCCAGCGCTGGTTCACGCTCGTACACATCCAGACCGGCGGCGGCGATCGTGCCGTCGCGCAGCGCCTCGACCAGCGCCGCTTCATCGACGACGCCGCCTCGAGCCGTGTTCACGAACACCGCGGTGCGCTTCATCAGGTTGAACTCGCGCCGCCCGAAATACCGCTTCGTGTCGTCCTTCAGCGGCAGATGGACGCTTATGAAGTCGGCGTCGCGCAGGCCTTCATCGAGTTCGACCTGCCTGGCGTTGATTGGCGCGAGTTCGAATTCGCCGTGGCGGCTGCGCGAGACGTATAGCACGCGCATGTTCCAACCGATCGATCGCCGCGCGGTCGCCAGCGCGATGCGCCCCGCCCCGACGATCAGCAGCGTCTTGCCGACGACGCGCAGGCCCAGCAGTTCGTTGGGACCGACGCCCTGCCACTGGCCGCTTCGAACCAGCGCTTCGCCTTCATGCGCCCGCTTGGCGGCGCCCAGCATCAGCAGCCACGCGGCGTCGGCGGTCGGTTCGGTGACGGCGTGCGGCGTGTGGCCGATGATGATGTTCCGCCTTCGCGCTTCCGCCAGATCGACGTTGTCCACCCCCACCGCGAAGTTCGCCACGATGACAAGCTGCTCGCCCGCGGCATCGAAGAACTCGCGGTCGATCAGCACGTCGGCCGGCGTCGCCAACACGCCATGCGCGCCCGCGACGGCGTCGAGCAGCTTCTTCCGCGGCAATCGCTCGTCCACCGGATTGACCCAGATGTTGCTGAACCCCGCATCGCGGAACAAGCCCACGGGATCGCCGGGCAGCGGCCGCGTGATGACGATGCGACGCGCGTCGCTCATGCGGGGCCCGCTCCCGTCGCCTCGGCCGCCATCGCATCGAAGATGCTCATCGCTTCGTCCGCCGACTCAATTGGCCTGGGCGCCGGCAAACGGTGCACGTCGAAGCGGCCGCGAACGTCGAACCCGCCGGGATCGACGCCGACGAGCACCGGCTCGTGCACCTGAACCTGGGTGAAGTGAACGCACATGGCCTTGAGATCGTCCGCGCGGCTCTCATTGATTCGCCTGCACAAAGCCGGCTCCGCTTCCGCGAGCGGATTGGACCGCATCAGCGCCTCGCCGTCGATCACGTGTCCGTCGATCTTCGCGGCGTCGATGGTGGCATAGGCCCAGCGCACGTCGTCGGGCTGGCCGTGGTGGATGCGCCACCGATCGGCGGTCGCGCCATCCGTGCCGTGCTCGTCGAAGGCTTCAAGCGTCACTTGCAGTTCGAGCGCGCCGTCCTCGCACGCGGGAACGAAGACCACGGTGTCGATGGTCCGCAGCATGGCGACCATGACGGGCAGCGCGAGGCGGCCGTCGGGGCAGACGATGTACTTGACGGGGCGAACGTGCTCGTCGAAGCGCAGTTCGCCGCGCGTGTGCCCGCGGAGCGATGCGTGGGCGCGCTCGACAAGTTGGTCCGCGGTTTCGCGCATCGCAAGTATCGTACCGCGGCGGGCCCGCGCGCGCGGAAGGCGGGGCTTCGAGGATCGATCGAACTGCGCCAGGCGCAGCTCGCATGGAACCTTCATACGATGGAAGGCGTGTCGTTCATTTGCGCCTCCATCTTCATCGACGCTCCGACCGGCGCGACCGGTGCGCTCGAGCGGGCCGCCGCCGCGGTCAGTCACGGCGCGCGGCTGATCGAGTGGCGCATCGACGACCTCGCGGGCGACGCCGATGCGGCGAAAGCGCTGTCGCTGCTGATTTCGCGTTCGCCCGCGCCGTGCATCGTCACCGCGCGCAGCGCCGTCGAGGGCGGTCGCTTTCAGGGCGACGACGCGGCTCTGGCGAACCTGGTGCGATCGATCGCCGGGCTCGAGCATCACCCGCGATACCTCGACATCGAGGCGAACCGATTTCGATCGTCGCCCGCGGTGCGGGACGCGGCGGCGGCGTTGAAGCGGCGGCCCGCGCAGCCCGATGCGCCCACCAGCGTGCTGCTTTCCGTCCATGACCTGCTCGGGCGGCCGCGAGACCTGATTCAGCAGATCGAGTGGATGACGGCCGAGCCATTGTGCGACGTCATCAAGGTGGCGTGGACGGCGCGCTCGCTGCGCGATAATCTCGAAGCGTTCGAGTTGTTGCGAACACGCCGCAAGCCGATGATCGCGCTGTGCATGGGGCCGTTCGGCGAGATGTCGCGCATCCTCGCGCCCAAGTTCGGCGGGCTCGTCACCTTCGCCTCGGACGCCCCCGGAAACGAAACCGCGCCGGGACAGATGACCATCGAGCGGCTGCGCGGGCTCTACCGCTTCGACGCGATCGGCGCGCGGACGCGAGTCTTCGGCGTGGCGGGCTGGCCGGTGGCGCACTCGCGCAGCCCGCACGTGCACAACGCCGCATTCGCAGCGACGGGCGAGGACGCGGTCTATGTTCCGATGCCGATCGCGCCGGGATACGAGCCCTTCAAAGCGACCATCGCGTCGCTGATCGACGAACCGAGGTTGGATTTCCGCGGCGCAAGCGTGACGATTCCGCACAAGGAACATCTGCTGCGATTCGTCAAGGAGCGCGGCGGGCGAGTCGATGACGCCAGCAGGAGAATCGGCGCGGCCAACACGCTGATCGTCGGGCCGGCCGGGGCCGTCGGATGCGCGAACACCGATGCGCCGGCGGCGGTCGATGCACTGTGCGCGGGGATGAACTTCGATCGCAAGGAACTTGCGAATCGCAAAGTGGCGATCCTGGGCGCGGGGGGCGTGGCACGCGCTGTCGCGGTCGGATGCGCCGAAGCCAGCGCGAACGTCATCATCTTCAATCGCACGCAGGAACGAGCGCGGTCGCTGGCGGCGGAGCTTTCAGCGCTCGAACTGCCCGGCAAGGTCGTGCCGGGCAAGCCCGGCCGGGTGAACTGCGGCTGCTTCGACATCATCATCAACTGCACGTCGATCGGAATGGAAGGCGGGCCGGCGCCGCACGATTCGCCACTGGACCTGCTCGCCGAGGATGGACCGGCCGCGATTGACGAGCGCGTCACCGTGATGGACACGGTGTACACGCCCCGGCATACGCCTCTGATCAAGGAAGCCGCGGCACGCGGAGCGAAAGCCATCCCCGGCACGGACATGTTCATTCGCCAGGCGGCGCTGCAGTTTCACCTGTGGACGCAGCGCGCTGCGCCGCTCGACGTGATGCGAAGCGCGCTGGATGCCGCGTCGGTTTTCCGATGGAACGAGCGTTGACGATTCGAGCCGAGGATTCATGCAGAGGCGTCGCGAAAGTTCGGCTGAAACACGGCACGGCAACCGCCGATAATTCGCGGCGATGTGGCTAGAATGCCCCGCCTTTGATCGCGGCCGCCGACCGTCGCGGCCGAATCGCTCGTAACTCCTTCTGTGACAAGGCTTTGAGAATCCTCCATGACCGTCAAGTCCGCCGGTCAATCCGTTAATAGCTGGAACGCAGAGTACCTCGACAGCCTCTACCAGCGGTGGCTGCTCGACCCCGGCTCGGTGGATCTGCCGTGGCAGCAGTTCTTCGCCGGGTTTCAGCTTGGCCAGCAGACTGTTACCGCGCCGGGTCTGCTCGGCGAGCCCGGTCGCGACGACGGGCGAGCGGGGCGGGAAGAGCCCCGTCGCGAGGACCACGTCGCCTACACCAGGCAGGGCCGGGTCGATTCGCTGGTGTATCACTATCGCGACATCGGCCACCGCTTCGCCGACCTCGACCCGTTGGGCACCAAGCGCCCGCTGCCGGAGCAGCTTTCGCTCGAATCGTTCGATCTGGGCGAAGCCGACCTCGATGGCCTGTTCGATCCCGGTCATTTGCCGCTGCCGAACCCCAGCAGCCTGCGCGACATCATCACGATGCTGCAGGAGACCTACTGCCGGCACATCGGCGTCGAATACATGCACATCCAGGATCGCGAGCAGCGCCGCTGGCTGCAGAAGCGCATGGAGCCGGTGCGCAACCGCCCGGACTTCACGCGCGACGAGCAGTTGCGCGTGCTGCGCGAACTCATCGAAGCCGAGGGATTCGAGAGCTTCCTTGACAAGCGCTATCGCGGCAAGAAGCGCTTCGGCCTCGACGGCGGCGAATCGCTCATTCCCCTGCTCGACGAGATCATCGAGCTGGGCCCAGATTTCGGCGTCGAGGAATACACCCTGGGCATGGCCCACCGCGGCCGGCTGAACGTCCTCGTCAACATCCTTCACAAGACTTACGATCAGATCTTCAGCGAATTCGAGGAAGCCTGGGTCGAAGATTTCATCGAGGGCGGCGGGGACGTCAAGTATCACCGCGGCTACAGCTCCGACCATCGCACCAGGGGGGGGCAGAACGTCCGCCTCACGCTCTCGCCCAATCCTTCGCATCTCGAATTCGGCCACTCCGTCGTCCTCGGCCGCGCCCGCGCCAAGCAGCGCATCCGCCGCGACACCGAGCGCAAGCGCTGCGTGCCGATCCTGATGCACGGCGACGCGTCGTTCCCCGCGCAGGGAATCGTCGCCGAGATGTTCAACATGATGAAGCTCGACGGCTATACCGTCGGCGGCGCGATCCACGTCATCATCAACAACCAGATCGGCTTCACCACCAACCCCGCCGACGCCCACAGCGGGACCTACTGCACCGACATCGCCAAGATCGTCGAAGCGCCGATCTTCCACGTCAACGGCGACGATCCGGAAGCGTGCGTGTTCGTCGCGAAACTCGCCGTCGAATACCGACAGGCGTTCAAACGCGACTTCGTCATCGACCTGTGGTGCTATCGCAAGTTCGGCCACAACGAGGGCGACGAACCCGCGTTCACCCAGCCGCTGATGTATCAGAAGATTCGCAGCCGCGAATCGGTTTTGCGCAAGTACGCTTCGCGACTGGTCGAGGAAGGCGTCATCGAGCAGCGCGAATTCGATCGCCTGCAGGAGCTTTTGCTGCACGAGCTCGACGAGGCGCAGACGCGCACCAGGGAGCGGCCGGTCGAATCGACGGTGCAGGCGTTCCGATCGGTCTGGGCGGGATTGAAAGAGGATTACAGCGACGAACCGGTTTCGACCGGCGTGAAGCGCGATGTGCTGGAATCAGTCTGCAAGGCGCTGGGATCCGTCCCGGACGGATTCACGCCACATAAGAAGCTCAAGAGCTTGCTCGCGTATCGCGGCGGCGCGGTTTCGCGCAGCGAGCCGCTCGATTGGGCGATGGGCGAAATGCTCGCCTACGGCACGCTGCTGCTGGAGGGCCACGCCGTGCGCCTCACCGGCCAGGACGTCGAGCGCGGCACGTTCAGTCACCGCCACGCCGTGCTTTTCGATCAGAAGACCGGCGAAGCGTATGACACGCTCAACCACATCGAAAGCGGCCAGGCGCGATTCTGCATCCACAACAGTCCGCTGACGGAGAACGCCTGCGTCGGGTTCGAGTACGGCTATTCGCTGGGCGATCCGAACATGCTCGTGATCTGGGAAGCGCAGTTCGGCGACTTCGCCAACGCGGCGCAAGTCATCTTCGACCAGTTCATCGCCTCCGCCGAAGTGAAGTGGGAACGCTTCACGGGATTGACATGTTTTCTGCCTCACGGCTACGAAGGGGGGGGACCGGAGCATTCCTCGGCCCGGCTCGAACGCTTCCTGACGCTCTGCGCCAAGAACAACATGCAGGTGGTGTATCCCACCACGCCGGCGCAGATGTTTCACGTCCTTCGCCGGCAGATGAAGCGCGGCTTCCGCAAGCCGCTGATCGTCATGACGCCCAAGAGCCTGCTGCGGCTCCCGGCGGCGACGAGCACCGTCGAGGAGTTCGTCGCCGGGCGCTTCGCCCACGTCATCGACGATTCCGCGGTCGAACAGCCCGCCCGCATCAACCGACTGATACTGTGCAGCGGCAAGGTGTATTACGATCTGCTGGAGCACCGCGAGAAGGTCGCCTCGAGCGACACCGCGATCGTTCGCATCGAGCAGCTCTATCCGTTCGCCGAGGCGCCGATGAAGGAGATTCTTGCGCGGTACCATCACGCTGAGCACAAGTTCTGGGTCCAGGAAGAGCCGCGCAACATGGGCGCGTGGCGCTTCATGGACGCGACAATGCGCGAGCGCTTGGAGGTCGAGTTGCACTACGTCGGCCGGGACGAAAACGCCTCGCCCGCCGTCGCCTCTTCGAAGATGCACCATCAGGAGCAGGAGAAGATCATGATCGAGGCAATCGGCCTGGCGGAAACGAAGGACGCCGGGGAAGCTCGAAGGACGCAGCCCGCCGCCGCTGCGAGTTGAAAGTGCTTTCATCGCAGAGGCGCAGAGCGCGCGCCGGCGAAGATGTATGCGAAGAAAAAAAGGCAACCGCGGATGAACGCAGATGGACGCAGATAGATTCAGGATTACCAGCGGGAGCGCGTCGATGATCGAATC
>CAZLDF010000032.1:0-3616 GCA_964558095.1 uncultured Isosphaeraceae bacterium
GCGAAACCTGTTGTCGTTGCGCATTGAGCAGCGAGGTCTCAAACCCGAGGCGCAGCTTCCCCATCAGCGCCGCGAGCGAGAAGAACTGGCTCAGCAGCAGCAGGCCGATGATCAGCGATGTGCACGCGAACAACCCCTCGAGAATGTCCGTGACCTTATCCAGCCAGGGCGGCTGATTGAACTTGCCGGGCACGAAGGCGAAGTACGCTGCGATTCCGATGAGCACCGGCAATGACCACGACAGAAACTTCGCAGCGCCAAGCGCCGCTCGCTCCAGCGGCTCATCGGGAATCCGCCTGGCGAGCATCGCCAGCCAGCGCAGCGTCGCGACGAGGCCGACGACAAACGCCAGCAAACCCAGCAGGCCGACCACCTCGAAGACAAACAACACGACCGCGGGCAGCCCGATCAGGAAGTCCGCCGCTTCACCCAGGCCCACGAGCGGCACAGCCACGATCAACCCGCCTCGCGCGACGTTGCGCAGCGCCAGCGGCGCTTCCCGGTCGGTTTCGCGCGGGTCCTGCGCTGTGACCATGATCGCGCCGACAAGACTCATGATCATGCCGGCAAAGACACCGATCATCACGAGCGCGCCCGCCGCCGCCTGAACGGCGCGGGCGATTCCGAGCTGGTCGGCCTGAAGCACAATGCTGAGCACCCCGCTCAGCATGCCGAGGAGGATTCCCAGCAGCGCGCAGAAAAGCACCGTCCACAGGCCGCGCGCGACCCAGCGCTGGCCGCGCGTTATCGTCCGCAGCCACCCCGGGTCGGCGAAGCGCAGTTGATCGCCGGCGAGCGAGCGTTCAATGGGCGTGCCGCATTCGGGGCAGGGGCCGGTTTCGCCCAGGCCGCGCAGGTCGTAACCGCAACTGACGCAAAGGGATTCGTGCACGATTGCGACTCACCTCCGAAGATTGCCGACCTGCACATCGGCGCAACCGCACCGGTCGCACAAGTGCGTGATGACGTTGAGCGGATCGGGCTCGATGAAGAACGATTCGTAGAGCGCTCGCTGGATGAAGCGGTGTTCGATGCCGTGTTCCATCATCGCGATGAGCGGGTTGTAATAGCCGCGGCTGTTGACGATGCCGATGGGCTTGTCGTGCTCGCGAAGCTGCCTGCCGACGAGGATTTCGAAGAACTCTTCGTAGGTGCCGATCCCGCCGGGGAGGATGAGGAACGCGTCGCCCATTTCCGCCAGGCGCTTCTTGCGCTCGCGCATCGTCGGCACGATGACCAGTTCATCGCAATTCTCGCGGCCTTGTTCGAGGTCCATGAGGTATTGCGTGATGACGCCGACGACCTTGCCGCCGGCGCTTTGCGCCGCGTCGGCGACTTCGCCCATCAGGCCGATCGAGCCCCCGCCATAGATCAGCGTCAACCCCCGCCGGGCGATTTCCGCGCCGGCCCGCCGCGCCGGCTCGTGAAAGTCCGCGTCGAGGTGGACGGAGCTCGAGCAATAGACGGTGATGGAGTGCATGGCGGAGGCGTTGAGCATCGGGGCCACGAAGCGACAAGGGCAAGGATCGAAGACGCATCGCAACCGACACAAACCGCTCGTCTGATCCTCGATAGACCGGTCATCGTATCGATGACCGGCGCGATGCGCCGGCACCTCGTACCATGCCCGCGATGATCTGGCCTGTGCTAATGCTCATTCCGGTTGGGTTGGCAATCAGTCTCCCGCTGACGTGGGTGCTGGTTCGAGCGGGACACCGGCTGGGTGCGCTGGATTCACCCGGCGCTGCGGGGCACGTGAAAGCGGAATTACGCGGCGTGCCGAACGTCGGCGGCGTGGCGATCTTCGCCGCGGTCGCGCTGCCACTACTGGTTGGACTGGTGGCGTTGAATGTGGTGAGCCATGAACAGTGGGGGCGTTGGCTGCCTGCGTTGGCGGAGCATTTGCCGCGGATTCAGGAATCGACGCCGACTGCATTCGCGCTGCTGGGTTGTATGTTCGCGTTGCATGTTGTGGGCCTGGTGGATGATCGCAAGGGCTTGTCGCCGTGGCCGAAGCTGGCGGTGCAGTTTGCTGCGGCTGCGGTGATGACGCTGTGGTTCGATGTCCGCCTGCTCACGCTCCTCGGCCCCGCGCCCAGCATCATCATCACCATCCTGTGGATTGTTGTGATTACAAACGCGATCAATTTTCTGGACAACATGGATGGACTCGCGGGGGGGGTGTGCGCCATCGCAGCGACCATCTTCATGGTCGCAACGCTGCTGAACGCGCAGTGGTTCGTCGCAGCGACGCTCGCGCCGTTGATCGGCGGTCTGGTGGGGTTCCTGGTCTTAAACTTCCCGCCCGCGAAGATTTTAATGGGCGATGGCGGCTCGCTGGTGGTTGGGTTCCTGCTGGCGGTGCTGACCGCGCGCACGACGTTCTACGACCCGAATCAGGCGGACTTCGCACTGGGCACAGGCTGGTACGGCGTGTTCATGCCGGTCATCGTGCTGGCGATTCCGCTGTACGACTTTGTCACCGTGACGACGATTCGGCTCAAACAAGGCAAGAACCCGTTCGTTGGCGATCAGCAGCACTTTTCACACCGACTGGTGCAGCGCGGCTTGAGCAAGCGCGGCGCGGTCATGGTCATCTGGGCGGCGACGATCATCACCGGCGACGGCGGCATTTCACTCGGCTCGCTCCAACCATGGCAGGCAGCGCTCGTCGGCGTGCGGACCTTTGTCGTGCTGCTCGTGATCGCGCTCTTGGAACATGCATCGCGACATGCGGCCAGGCGATGAAGATGCGCCACCGATGTCGCCTGATTCTTGCACGTCCCGTTCAACGCGGAGATCGCGGAGTTCGCGGAGGGAGATGGATGCGAA
Organism: uncultured Isosphaeraceae bacterium; assembly: GCA_964558095.1. Taxonomy (GTDB): domain Bacteria; phylum Planctomycetota; class Phycisphaerae; order Phycisphaerales; family SM1A02; genus CAZLDF01. The sequence goes on from CAZLDF010000032.1 coordinate 2,833, forward strand.
ATGCATGACACAATGCAAGCGTTCGATGTCTCTCAACGACAGGCAAGTCACAGATTGAACGGTTGCTTCAACGCATGATCCATCCCCATTTTCCTCGTTCTCCGCGCCCTCCGCGTCCTCCGCGTTAACCCACATGGGCAACTGGTCCTCGACAACTCCAAGCGTCTTGCGATCGATCGGCACAATCAGCATCCTCGCGATCGCAGTGATGCGCTGCGCGACTCGCTTCGCGCCGCAGGTGTGGTTCGACGCCGATCCCGCGGTGTTCCCCGGCCGGCTCGACGGCATGGGGCCGGCAGGCAGCTTGTGGCTTGATTGCCTGCTGCTGCTCGCCGTCGCGCTGGCGCTGCTGGGCGAGGCGATCTCGCGACGCGGCATCGACTGGAAGCTGCTCGTGCTGGCGCTCACGCCGTTGCCGGTGGTTCTCTGGCACGGATGGGACGACGGCGGGAACCTGTGGCGCGGCCTGACGTGGGCCGCCGCCGCCCTCGCCGCCGCCGCCATCGCCCATGTCGCGCGCGATCGCACGTGGCGCGCGGTCATCGTCGGCGTGCTCCTCGCGGCCCTCGTGCCGATGCTGCTGCGCGGCCTGCTGCAGGTGACGATCGAACATGATGCGCTCGTTCACGATTTTCAGAGCCAGCGCGAAGCGTTCTTCGCGCAGCGAGGCTGGCAACCCGATTCGCCCGAAGCGCTCATCTACGAGCGTGGTTTTGCGGGGCTGCACGAAGGAATCCAACTGCTGCACGGTCTGGTCGAGAAATACTGGGACCAGGGCTTGCTG
>CAZLDF010000033.1:0-8444 GCA_964558095.1 uncultured Isosphaeraceae bacterium
GCGCCCCCTGCGCGCCGCCTACCCCTTCGGATGGCCGACGAAGCTGATCTTCAGGCCGGCGTGGGTCAGGCGGTCCCACAGCTCGGTGAGGACGGGGCCGCGGTCGACCGTGCCTTCGCCGGCCTCCAGGGCGAGGTAGACGATCGTCCCCGGCTCGACGCGCTGGGCTTCGCGGACGCGGTCCACGATCGCGTCCATGGTCACGGGCTCGCGGTTGAAGTGGATCGAGCCGTCCAGCGTCAGGCTGATCGTCGCGGCCGGCGGCACCGTGGTGGACTCGCCGGAGGCGTACACCTGGAGCTGCATCGGCATGAGTTCGGCCCGGACCATGAGGACCATGGCGTAGATGAAGAACGTGAGCAGCAGGAAGATCACGTCGATCAGCGGCATGATCTCGACCCGCGGCTCACGATTCACCCGACGAAGCGTCAGCATGGATCACTCACCACGGAGTCACGGAGGCACGGAGAAAAGAACAGTCGCCAGGGACCGAGCATTCGGCGAAGAAGCGCGACGGAGCGACGACCGCGTGATGACGCCCGATCACCATATCTCATATTTCAAATTGCAAATCCCAATCTCAAGTCTCGGTGCCTCCGTGTCTCCGTGGTGCGGTCCGCTCACGCGCCGATTTGCAGCGCGGCCAGGGCGGTGCTGATGTCCTCATTGCACTCGAAGATTTTATCCAGTCCGGCGACCATGAGCAGCGACCAGACCGAGTCGTCGATCGCGCACAGCCGCAGCCGCCCGCCGTGGTCGTTGAGCGTCTTGCGGGCTCGAAGCAGTTGGGCGATGTTGGACGAATTGAGATAGGTCACGGCCTGCATGTTGGCGATGACGGCGGGCAGGGGGTTGGGGCTTTCGTGCAGCCGCCGCTCCAGCGCTTCCATGTCCTCGCTGAACGCCGGCTCGTCGTTGAGCTCGACGATGATGATGTTGTCCGACCACTGGTTGATGGGCATGTTGACGCGGCTCCGGCGGATGGCACCCGGCGCCAACCAGCATACACGAACGGCGGGGTGGCGTGGTCTGACGAGTCCCGCCGCGGCGGGGCCACGCAGTCCAGTCAGTCGAGTACGTTCGCACTTGCACATGCCTCGTGGCCTTCGCTCGTCGCCGCGGCGACTTGCTCAGACCACGGCACCCACAACTTCGCCACTGTTCATTCGGTCAGCGTCGCGTCTGCCACGTCGCCTTCGGCTTCGTCGATGACGCGTGCCGCTCCGATGAGCTTATCGCCTTCCTTCAACTTCACCAGCCGCACTCCCTGGGTGTTGCGCCCGATGCGGCTGATGGAAGCGGCGGCGACGCGAACGACCAAGCCGCCTTCGCTGATGAACATGAGGCTGTCGTTTTCCTGGACGCAGCGAATGGCGACGACGCGGCCGTTGCGCTCGGTGGTCTGTATGTCGCGGCGACCCTTGCCGCCGCGTGACTGCGCCGTCTTCGAGCCATCCTCGTGCTGCACGAGGTATTCGTCGAGGTCGGTGCGCTTGCCGTAACCGTTTTCCGTCACGGTGAGCAGGTCGGAGTCGGGATCGACGCGGATGAGGCCGACGACGCGATCGCCTTCGGTCAGCTCGATGCCCTTGACGCCCGCGGCGGAGCGGCCCATGACGCGGGCGTCGTTCTCGCTGAAGCGGATCGACATGCCGTTGGCGGTGGCGAGGAGCACGTCGGTCTGGCCGCTGGTGAGCACGACGTCGATGAGGTCGTCGCCTTCATTGAGGTTCACCGCGATGATGCCCGTGCGCGTGATGTTGCGATAGTCCTTCAGCGCGGTTCGCTTCACGCGGCCCATTTCGGTCGCGAACAAGAGGTAATCCTCGCCCTTCTCGAAGTCTTCGATATTCAGGAACGCGACGATCTTCTCGCCTTCGCGCAGCTCGAGCAGGTTGACGATCGCCCGGCCCCGCGATGTGCGGCTCATTTCCGGAATCTGATAGACCTTCTTCTTGAACACCCGGCCGGTGTTGGTGAAGCACAAGAGATCGTCGTGGGTCGAGGCGACGAAAAGCTGCTCGATGAAATCGCCCTCCTTGGCGTCGGAGCCTTTGACGCCCCGCCCGCCGCGGCCCTGCTCGCGATAGGTTTCGGTCGGCACGCGCTTGACGTAGCCCTGGTGTGAGATCGTAACGACGACCTTGTGCTCCTGGATCAGTTCGCCGATGTCGAACTCTTCGCTCTCGACGTCTTCGATCTCGGTCAGGCGGTCGCTGCCGAACCTGTCGCGCATTTCCTCGCAATCGGCGCGGATCATGCTCAGCACGCGCGGATCGCTGGCGAGGATCTGCTCGTAGTCGTCGATCTCGGCGAGCAGGCCGGTGTATTCGCCCGTCAGCTTCTCGATTTCGAGCCCGACGAGCTGGATCAGCCGCAGCGCGCCGATGGCCTCGGCCTGCACGTGCGTCAGCGAAACGCCGTCGCCCTGCTGCGAAGCCTCGATCAATTTGCGGGGAATCTGCGGCGCGTATTCATGATCGGATGGAATGCGGAAGAAGCGCGCCTGAAGTTTCTCGATCGCTTCTTCGCGCGTCTTGCTTTCGCGGATCAGGCGGATGACCTCGTCGATGTCGCAGACCGCGTAGATCAGGCCTTCGAGCTTGTGCGCCTGCTTCTTGGCTTCGCGCAACAGATGTTCGGTTCGCCGGCGGATGACATCGACGCGGTGCTCGATGTAGCAGTCGATGATCTGCCGCAGGGCGCATGTCTTGGGCCGATTGCGCACCAGGGCGATGTTGATGATGGAAAAGGTGCTTTGCAGCGGCGTGAACTGGTAGAGCTGCTTTTCGACGACGTCGGCGTCGGCGCCGCGCTTGAGATAGACCATGATCCGCGTGCGATGGTTCTTTCCGGAGAAGTTCTTCACGTCGGCGATGTCGGGAATGCGCCCGTCCTTCGCCGCTTCGACGATCTTCTCGATCAGGTTGTTCTGAACAAGCTGATAGGGAATCTCGTCGATGACGAGTACTTCGCGGTTGCCCAGCGTCTCGTGATGCACGCGGCCGCGGACGCTGATGCGGCCGCGCCCGGTCGCGTACGCCTCGGCGATTCCCTGGCGGCCCTGAATCACGCCGCCCGTCGGAAAGTCCGGGCCCGGGAGGATGTCCAGCAACTCCACCAGGTCGATTTCAGGCTTGTCGATGACGGCGATGATCGCGTTGCATACTTCCCGCACGTTGTGCGGCGGCATCGAGCACGACATGCCCACCGCGATCCCGCTTGAACCATTCACCAGCAGGTTGGGGAACTTGCCGGGCAGGACGACCGGCTCTTGCCGCGTTTCGTCGTAGTTGGGCTTGAAATCGACGGTGTCGAGCTTGATGTCTTCGAGCAGCGCGACGGTGGCGGCGGTCATGCGGGCTTCGGTGTATCGCATCGCGGCGGGCGGGTCGCCGTCGATCGAGCCGAAGTTGCCCTGCTTGTCGATGAGCAGGACGCGCATCTTCCAGTCCTGGCCCATGTTGACCAGGGTGGGATAGATGACCGATTCGCCGTGGGGGTGATAGTTGCCCGAAGTGTCGCCGGCGATTTTGGCGCACTTGCGGTGCTTCTTGCCGGGCGTGAGGCCCAGGTCGTTCATCGCGACGAGGATGCGGCGCTGGCTGGGCTTGAGCCCGTCGCGCACGTCCGGCAACGCGCGGTCCATGATCGTGGACATCGCGTACGTCAGATAGCTGTCGTGCAGCTCGCGGTCGATCTCCAGGTCGAGCACGTGGCCGAGGTTGGAGGGAAGACCGTTGTCGTTGGAAACGGGTGTTTTCGGGTCGTCGGGCATGGTGTTTTTGAGCGCGTGATTTCGAGCATTGATTATAGTCGCAGCGGGGCAAGCCCGCTCGCGAAACGCGGGCTGTGCCAGTCGTCCACGCGCACCACTACACTGCATGCATGTCAGCGACCGAGACCCCGCCGTCCGTGCAACATCCGCCCCGCCGCGGCGGGCGCGGCGTGCGGCCGTGGCTCATCCTGCTCAAGCAGCTCGGTCTGATCGGCTTCTTCGGCGGGCTCGCGGCGCTGGGTTGCGTGTGGGCGTTCGGCGCCCTGCCGCAGGACGCCGGCCAATGGAAGCTGCTGCGCAGCATGATGCGGTCGGTCTTCTATCCCTGCGTCTTTGCGGGCGTCGGCGTCGTCGCGCTCGCGGGCATTCTGCTCTTTCTGAAACATCCGAAGCACTTCGCCCGCATGCGCTGGTTCCGCCTGAAGATCATCCTCCTGGCGATCGCGATCCCGATTCTGCACTTTCGCACCCGCGGCCTGGTGCTCGAGTTCTATGCGGCGATCGACTCGGGCAACCTCGACGAAGCGGCCCGATTGTGGAACATCGTCGGCCCCGCGTATTTCATCGCGCTGCTCGTGCTGCTGCCCATCGCTGGCTTGGCGCGCTACAAGCCGCGGCTCAATCAGCCGATCCGCCCCGCGCACGAGCCGCGAGCGTAACGGAGTTGATCCAACCAGTGGCACAGGCGTTCTCGCCCATGAGTCAGTGGCACGGGCGTCTCGCCTGTGATCGCATCTTCGGCCTCAACGGCCGAAGATGCGATAGGGACGTGCAGGCGATTCGGCTCTCACGGCGCTATCCGCGCCCCTTCGCCAGCACCAGAAACTCGATGTTCCCTGAACCGATCGCGTTTTCGTGTTTCACCTTCCTCGAACTCTTGCCGCCCGTCAGCGGGCTTTGCGTGTGCGCCAGCGGCAGCGCCCCCCACGCCGGCATCTCGGCCATGACGCGTTTCAGCACGCGTTGCGCGTCTTCGTGCGCCAACAAGCCATCGCGCAGCAATTCGCGCTTCTCAGGTTCCGTGAGTTCATAGTGCGGTTTGACGAGCGTGATGATCCGCCCGGTCGCGCTCAACCACTTGAGCGCTGCGGGAATCGCCAATCGCTGCTGAGTCCACGCGAGGTCGATCGTGACGACATCCGCCGTCGCTTGCGGCTTAGCATGCAACACATTCGTCCGCTCCATCACCACCACGCGCGGGTCATTGCGCAGCTTCCACGCCAGAGTGCCGTAGCCGGTGTCGATCGCATACACCTGCTTCGCGCCGTGCTGGAGCAGGCAGTCCGTGAACCCGCCGACGTTGCAGCCGAAGTCGGCGCAGACGAGCCCCGTCACGTCAAACTTGAACTCGCGCAAGGCGTGTTCGAGCTTGAGGCCGGCGCGGGAGACGTACTGCTTCACTTCTTGTTCGGTCAACGCGCCGCATCATAGCTTCGCCTATCGCATTCTCGGCCATCGAGGCCGAGAGCGCGATCACAGGCGAGACGCTCTCCACGGCGAGTCTTCGACCTGTGCCACTGCCGATTCGACTCCAACGATTGCAATCCCCCGCTGATCCGCCGCGTCCAGCACCGCCTGCTTGTCGATCAGAATCACCCGTCCCGCGCCGAGCGCCAGGCATCCCGCGCCCGCCGCGGCGAGCTGCTCGATCGTCTGCACGCCGACGCTGGGCACATCGGCGCGCATGTCGTGATCGCTCGCAGCGGTCTTGAGAAGCGTCCAACCCTTCGCGCGACACAAACCCCCGGCACGCGCGATCATCTGTGCCGTGCCTTCAATCGCTTCTACCGCGATGACGTCGCGATCGCGAACCGCCATCGACTGGCCGATGTGCAGATCGACCGCCTGGCGCAGCAGCGCCCAGCCGAACTCGATGTCCGCGAGTTGCCCCACCGTCGGCTGCGTGCGCGTCAGCACGCCTTCGCCGGCGAGCTGGTCCGCGATGTAGGTCGTCGAGTCGATGATGGTGATTCCACAACTGGCCAGTTCATCGGCAACGGCGGCAAGCAGCGCCTTGTTCCGCCGGTCGTGCCGCAGGCGTCGATACCAGAGTGTACCGGCGCGCCAATCGGGAAGCTGGCGAAAGACCTTCAGTGGATCGTGCATGCGCGTCTTCTTCACGCCGCCGACCATCACCGCTTCGCGGACGCCCCATCGCCGCAGCGTGCGGATCCACTTGCCGATCTGGATCAACCCGGCCGGCTTGAACGCATCGCATTCTGCGGGCAGGCCCGCGTCGAACTGGTCGCGCAGTCCCACGCAGCAAACCCTGCGGCCGGCCGCCCGCACGCCGCGCGCGACGATCACCGGCAGGCGTCCCTGCCCGGCGATGAGCCCGATTGGGGGGGTGGTTTCGTTCATGGATGGGAGTGCCCATTCGCGAGCGGCCAACTCGTTCCTGCCGCGGTCGATATTCTGTTGAAGGCCGTGCGGGTCGGCGTTATTCTAGTTGAGGCCGCTTGAGCATGGCCGAGCAACCCAGGCGCGCTTCGCAGCGGGGAGGATTTCATGGTTCTGCGACTCTCGCTCCAGCGAATCAACTTCCGCGTCCTCATCGTCGTGCTTCTCCATGCGTTTGCTGCGCTGCTGTTCGGCGCGACAGCGCGCGGCGATGTCCTCTCGCTCACCGACGGCCGGTCATTCGAAGGCGAACTCGTGGAAGAGAGTCGCGACGGCGTCCGCTTCCGCACGCAGATCCACGGCATATGGACCACGCTGACGATTCCGCGGCGGCTGGTCTATTCGGTCGATCCGTATGAGGGCGATCAGTCCGATCTTTCCGCCCGCGAAGCGTCCGCGGCGGACAGCGCGCCGGTCCGCGCGATGAAGAAGGACGCCAAAGTCATCGTCGTGATTCCGCTCAGCGGCGACGTCGGCCGGATTCCCGGCCGAAGCCGCAGCGGCGAATGCTTCACCGCCGACGCGATCGAAGCGTGCTTTCGCCGCGCCGAGCATCTCGAAGCCGACCTCATCGTGCTCGACATCCAAAGTCCCGGCGGTCGCGTCGATGAAATGGAGCGCATCTGCGACGTCATTCAAGCCAGCGCGGGCAAGTTGCCGATCGTCGCGTTTCCCGGCGAAGCCTTCAGCGCCGCCGCGATCATCACCATGAGTTGCCGCGACATCATCGTGCGGCCGGATTCGCGCATCGGCGCTGCGGTCATCATCCAAACCGGGCCGGAGGGTGTGTCGGCGGTCGATGCCAAGATGGCTTCGCCGCACTACGCGCGCCAGCGGCAGCTCATGCGCAAGAGCGGCCACCCATATGAAATCGTGCAGGCGATGACGATTCAGGAGAAGGAATTGTGGTGGTCGCCGGGCGAAGGCCTCACCGACATCGAGCCGCACCAAGACTTCGCCGACTTGTGGGACCACGTCGATGACGAGAAATCCGTGCTGACGATGACGGCGGAGCAGGCGCTGCAATGGGACGTCGCGCTCGACAGCGTGGGAAGCGTCGAGGGCGTCGCCCGCGCGATGGGCATCTCGGGCCAACTCGATGTTGTCGAGCTTCAGTCCGTCATCCGCCAGCACAATGAAGACTTCGATCGCAAGCTCCAGGCGATGGTCCGTCAGATCAACGACTACTTCCAGTCGCTGATCGACATGATCCAGACGCTCAACGACATGACGCGGGCGATCAACGAGGGCAACGGCAAGCTCGCGAAGCGCTACCGCTCGCAGCTCAATCGCGACGTCTCGCGCGCCGATCGAGCCCGCGGCCTCATCGAGCGCATCGACGACGGCCTCGTCCGGCACAAGTTCGGCGCGACCGACAGCCTCATCGAGCGCCTACGCGACGACCGCGAGGCGTTCCGCGAGATGCAGTCGCTCATCCAGCGCGACAATCTCCAGGATTACAACCGGGCGATCGCCCGATTCAACGCGATCCTCGCCGCGTGGCAGAAGCTCATCACCGGCGCGTAAGGAGCGGAGCGTCGGATCGCGAGCGCTCCATCGGCGCGCAGAACGCGAAAGTCGAGCGAATGGAAGAACCGACGGGGCATCGTGTCCACTTCACGACTTCAGCGTGGAACTGCTTTCAATTCGTCCTTCTCCGCGCTCTCTGCGAACTCCGCGCCCTTCGCGTTGAATCCTGACGTGAGAATCACCGCAGCGCGCTAAGGAACGATCGGATGCGCTCACATCCCTCGCGGATGTTGTCTTCGCTCGTCGCGAAGCTCAGTCGCACGTGGGTGCGTGCGCACTGCCCGAAGTCTTCGCCCGGCACGACCGCGACGCGCGCCTCTTCGAGCAGCGCCGCGGCGAAGGCGAGCGCGGAATCGATCCGCCGGCCGGCGGGCGTCGTCTTGCCCAGGTGATTGCGAACGTCGGGAAAGACGTAGAACGCCCCCGTGGGCCTCGCGCAGCGCGTGCACGGCCACTTGCCGACAAGCTCGGCGATCAGCGCGGCGCGGCTGGCAAACGCCCGCCGCATGATCTCGACGTCTTCTGTCCCATGCTGCAGGGCCTCGACGATCGCCGGATAGCAGAAGCTGGTGATGTTGCTCGTCATCTGGCCTTGCAGCTTCGACATCGCTTTCGCCAGTCCCGCCCCCCCCTTTCCCGGACAGCACGCATACCCGATGCGCCAGCCCGTCATCGCGAACGCCTTGCTCATGCCGTTGACGGTGATCACGCGGTCGGCGAGCGCCGGAATCGATCC
>CAZLDF010000034.1:0-3914 GCA_964558095.1 uncultured Isosphaeraceae bacterium
GTTGACCTGATTGATGCCGGCCAGCTGGATCTCCGCCGGGTCCTCGGCCGTTGAAATGTTGACGCCGGGCTGGTTCAGGATGTTCAGGCATGTATAGAGTGACACCGTCTTGCCACTGCCGGTCGGCCCCGTGACCAGCACCATCCCATAAGGGCGCTTGATGGCGTCGATTAAGATAGCCTTCTGCTCAGGCTCGTAGCCGAGCGCCTCGATTCCCATCTTCGCCTGCGACGGATCGAGGATACGCATCACGACCTTCTCGCCAAACAGCGTCGGCAGGGTGCTGACGCGGAAGTCGATCGCACGCTGCCCCGTGAGCGCGAGCTTCATCCGGCCATCCTGTGGAACGCGCTTCTCGGCGATGTCCAGTCTCGAAAGGACCTTGATGCGCGTCACGAGCCGATCCTTGATGGCCAGGGGCGGCTGCGTGACTTCGCGCAGCACGCCGTCGACCCGGAATCGGATGCGATAGAACTTCTCGTAGGGCTCGAAATGCATGTCCGAGGCGCCGTCGGTGATCGCATCCAGCAGCAGCTTCTGGAGGAAACGCACGACCGGTGCGTCGTCGACATCGATCGCCGACTCGTCCTGACCGGTGTCGGGCGCCTCCGACAACAGGTCCCCGAAGTCGATGTCGTCGTCGACCAGTTTTTCCAGTGACTGCGCCGCGGTCTGCGTCCTGGCCTCGATCAGCTTCAGCAGCTTGTCGTGCTCGACGACGACGATCTCCAGCGCCAGTTGCGTCTGGAACTTGACCTGATCGAGTGCCTGGACATTGGTCGGATCCGACACCGCGACCGCGAGGCGATTGCCCCGTTTCCGGATCGCCAGGATGCGCAATGTATTGACCAGTTTGCGATCGATCACGTCGCCCGGCAGTTGATCGGCGTCGACCGCAGACAGATCGAGCAGCGGATGGCCGAACGTGTCGGCTGCGAAGCGTGCAATCTGACCCGGAAGCAGTCCGGTCGTGTCGGTTGCACCGACCAGTTCGTCGATAAACAGCGTGTTCGACTGTGCGGCCTTGCGCGCGAGCGTCTCGGCGCGGTCGGGCCGAAGCTTGCCCTGCTGAACCAATGCTCGGGCCAGCCCGGTCAGGGAACTGGCGGCGACGGTGACGTTTTGACTGACGGCGGACACGATCGATTTCGCAGGCTCGTTGACGGCGTTCGGGGTGGAATCGGCCCAGTATGGTCTCTCGACAGCAAGTGAGGACCCACGAGGCGTCAAAATAGTGCCCACCCGACATGAATTTGTAAAGCAAACCGGGTCGGCTTGCGGGCCCGGCGACGGCCTAATCCATCTCGCGTAAGCCGCTCCGGCGCCCGTGCGGGCGGATCACTCGTGCGCGGCGTACGGCCTGTTCATCGATCTGGATGATTTCGACCACGCAGCCTTCGAACCGGACGCAACAGGCTGCGTCGGGGATCTCCTGCAGATGCTCAAGCAGCAGGCCGTTCAGGGTTCGGGGCCCATCGAGCGGAAACCGAAGGTGCAACTGGCGATTCAGCTCGCGCAGCGACATGCTGCCGTCGATGACAACCTGATTATCGTCGCCCCAGCGCAGACTGCGGGTGCCGATTCCAGGGGCCTGCGTTGTGAATTCACCCACTATCTCCTCGATGATGTCCTCCAGCGTGACGAGCCCTCTTAACTCCCCATACTCATCCACCACGAGCCCGATGCGCTGCCTGTTGTCCTGAAACATCTGCAACTGCTGCAGCAGCGGGGTTCCGGTCGGGATGAAGTAGGGTGAAACCGTTCGTTCGCGAATCTGGTCCGGCGTCAAATCGGGCTCCCCGAGCAGCGGCAGCAGCTTTCGCACGTGCAACATGCCCACGACACGAGAAACATCCCCCTCGCAGACGGGGAGCTTGTTGTGATAGCAGGTCAGCAGCTGGTTGCGAATTGCCGTCGGTGGCTGCGCGATGTCGAGCGCCTCAATTCGCGCGCGCGGCGTCATGATGTCGTCGACCGTGAGCTGACCGAGATCGAAGAGATTCAGGAGGATGCTGCGGTGCTTGGACGGAATGAAACTGCCGCCTTCGAGCACGATCGTGCGCAGCTCCTCCGGTGACAGACGTGACGTTTCCTCGCTTGGAGTGAGCGGCACCCGAAGTGTGCGCAGTAACGCCTGGACAAACAGATTGATGAACCAGACAGCGGGCGCCGTGGCCCTGAGCATCGGGGTGAGTACATAGCTGGCCGGCAAGGCGATGCGCTCGGGATAGGTCGCGCCGATGACCTTGGGCGTGATCTCGGCGAACACGAGGATCGCGAAAGTGACGCCGCCGGCCGAGATCGCCAAGGCCCAATCGCTCTGCCCGAGGTAATGGATCGTCAAGGCGGCGACGAATGTCGCGAGAACGCTGTTGACGAGATTGTTGCCCAGCAAGATGACGCCCAGAAGGCGATCAGTGCGTTCGAGCAAGCGCAGTGTTGAGCGGGCGGATCGGCTGCCTTCACGCGCCAGGTGGCGCAGCCGCAGCCGGCTCACCGCCATCATCGACGTCTCCGCGATCGAAAAGAATGCGGAGAGCAGAAGCAGCACGATCAGTGCGCCGATCTGCAGGCCAAAGGGGATCGAATTCAATGCCAGTTCCGCGAATCAGCTTGCGGCCGGCCAGCCAGAACTCGGAAATGGTCGGGGTGAGAGGATTTGAACCTCCGACTCCTGCGTCCCGAACGCAGTACTCTACCAGGCTGAGCTACACCCCGACTGCTCGACAATCGAGCCCGATTCGATCGTTCCGGGCTGTCGATCCTCGCAGAGCACCCAAGAAAACTACCGATCGCGGTGCATCGCAAAGGCATTCAAGTTTATCAAAGAATCACGAAAGGCCGATGGCGGAAGGGACGTCAACGCGTCGTGCGCACGCCCTGATTCGTCCTCTGCCCGGCGGCGGACATAGTCGATCGATCCACGGGTCTGGACGATCACGGCGATCTCGGAGAAATCGCCACCGCCAGCCCGAATGGCCGACTCGATCTGCCCCCTCTGGGCTTGGTTCGCCGTCTGCATCGCGTGTATCAGGGGCAGCGTCACTTTTCCTTCACGCAGATCGTCGCCGAGGCGCTTGCCGATGTCCTCAACATGGCCTGAGTAATCGAGCACGTCGTCGATCATCTGGAAGGCTGTGCCCAGACCTGCCCCGTAGCGGGCCGCGGCCAGTTCCCGTTCGCTGTCTGCCTCGGCGATGACGGCAGCGATGCGGGCCGCTGCTTCAAAAAGCGTCGCCGTCTTGCGGTTGACCACCTCGAGGTAGCGATTCTCGTCGACGGTGGGGTCGTGAATGTTCATCAACTGCAGGACTTCACCCTCGGCAATTCGGTTGGTCGCGTCGGCCAGGATCTGCATGACGCGCATCCGCCCGGCCTCGACCACCATCTGGAACGAGCGCGAGTACAAGAAGTCGCCAACCAGAACGCTGGCAGCATTGCCAAAGCGGGCGTTGGCCGTCTGCCGGCCGCGACGAAGGTCCGATTCGTCAACCACGTCGTCGTGCAGCAAGGTCGCCGTGTGAATGAACTCGATGACAGCCGCCAGGCGGATATGGTCCCCGCCCCGATAGCCGAGCGCGCGCGCCATCAGCAAGACAACCGCTGGTCGCAACCGCTTGCCGCCGGCCGCGATGATGTATTCCGAGACGGTCCCGATCAACGAGACTTCGGTCGACAAGCGCATGCGAATCTCGCGGTCGACCAATTGCAGATCCCCGGCGACTGGCTCAAGGATCTGTGCCATCGCGTCGGCGCTGGCCGCGGCTTCGGATAGGGCGGAGGACAAGACGTTAGCGGTCGAAGGGCCATCAAATGGCCGGAAGAGAGCGAGGATTATAGGTGGCGACGATGCCGCGCCTGCCGCGGCATCGTCGCGCCGCCCGCCCGCAGGAACGGTGGGGTCTCAATGTGGA
>CAZLDF010000035.1:0-5439 GCA_964558095.1 uncultured Isosphaeraceae bacterium
GCGCCGTCGGGCGACGTCCGCGCACCAGCGATAGGCGTCCTGGAGGTCCTGCGTCGTCGCCAACGTCAACCCTTCTTCCCGCTTCGCACAATCGCCCATTGTAACGAAAGCCACGCCTGCGCGATCAGGCGGCCTTTCGTCGCCGCGCCCAGCTTCGGTCGGTGCAGGACCGTTTCGTAGTTCCACATCTCGATCTGCCGCAAGATGTGCATGCCGCCGGCGATGAACAGCCACACGATCGGCCGCGTGCGCGCATCCAGCCGCGGGAGCAGGCTCCGCCCCGATTCGAACAGGGGCCAGGTTCGCTCGACGCACGCGCGGATGAGCGAGCGGCTTTCGGGTAGGAACGTGCGATCGATCGCGTGGCCGCAGGCGGCGCTTCGGCGCAGGCGGTTCTCGAAATCGGCGATCCTGCTCAGCTCAGTCGGGATGTAGATGCGGTCGCGCTCGATCAAATCGCGCTGCACGTCCTGCCAGTGATTGGTGAGTTGCAGGGCCGTGCAGATCGCGTCGCTGGCGGCAAGCGTTTCGTCATCGCGTGGGCCGCTGCTCATCATCAACACAAGGCGACCAACGGGATTGGCGCTGAGCCTGCAGTAGTCGAGCAACTGGTCCCATGTCTGATACCGCGTGAGCGTCTGATCCTGCTCGAAGGCGCGAATCAGGTCGTCGAAGAGCTGCATGGGGATGTCGTATGCTTGAATCGTGGGCGCCAGGGCGACGAACACGGGATGACGGGGCTCGCTCTCGTAGCAACGGCGCAACTCTTCTCGCCACCAGCTCAGCAGTTCGAGCGACTTCGCCGTCGAACCCGTTTCATCGCCGAGATCGTCCGCCCAGCGGCAGAAGGCGTACACCGCGGCGAAGTCGTCGCGCTTCTCTCGCGGCACGAGGGGGCTGAGCACGCTGAAGTTCTCGTAATGCGTTCGTGCCAGTCGCCGGCACCACGCACGCGCCGCCTCGACCGGCATGCTCTCGCAGCGTGCCGGGCCGAAGCGGTCGAGCTGTTCAAGCGTCGCGGTGGACATTTTGCGGCGGGATACGCGAGGGGGGGAAAGATCGACACTGTATCGCGCCGCCGCCCCTGCGGCCAGCGCATCGCGCGACCGGCCACCGAACCCGGAAGAATCACGGGCGGCAGACGATGCGAACCAAGTCCTCGCGGCTATGATGATCGCTCTCGCAACGAAGGACTTCGATGAAACTCATTCTCGCCAATCCCCGCGGCTTCTGCGCGGGCGTGTACATGGCCATCGACGTGGTGGACCAGCTTCTGGGCATCTGCCCCGACGAGCACATCTACGTCTATCACGAGATCGTCCACAACAAGCACGTGGTCGATCGGTTTCGCACGCGCGGCGTGCGGTTCGTCGATGACGTGGGCGAAGTGCCCGAAGGTTCGGTGCTGGTGTTCAGCGCGCACGGCGTCAGCCCGCAGGTTCGCGAACTGGCCGCCCAGCGCCGCCTCGAAGTCGTGGACGCCACCTGCCCGCTCGTCACCAAGGTCCACGCAGAGGCGATCCGATACGCCCGCAACGGCTATCAAATCCTCCTCATCGGGCACAAGGATCACCAGGAAGTCGTCGGCACGCGAGGCGAAGCGCCCCACGCCATTCAGGTCGTCGAAGCCGCTCGCGACATTCCCCGGCTGACGATCGTCGATCCCAATCGCCTGGTCTATCTGACGCAGACGACGCTGAGCATGGACGACGCGAACATCATCATCGAGGCGCTGCGGCAGGCGTTTCCGAACATCAAGAGCCCGCCGAGCGAAGACATCTGCTACGCGACGACCAACCGGCAGATCGCGGTGCGCGCGCTCGCGCCGGACTGCGACCTAGTGCTCGTGATCGGAAGCAAGAACAGCTCGAACTCGCAGCGGCTGCGTGAAATCGCCGAGGCGTCGGGCACGCGCGCCTATCTCATCGACGATAAGAGCGAACTGGATCCCTCGTGGTTCGACGGCGTGGGCCGCGTGCTCATCACCGCCGGCGCCAGCGCGCCCGAGCACCTCGTGCGCGAACTCATCCTGCACCTGATCGAAGAGCACGGCGGCGAGGTCGAGCAGCACGACGTCTTCCACGAAAGCGTCGAGTTCGGCCTGCCCGGCACGCTCAAGACGTTCATGCGCTCGCGCGACATCGATCCCGCCGGCCGGCGCATTCACATGGACAACGCCAAGGCGATCGAAGACTGGCTGTCGGGCCACGACGTGCAGGTGCGCACGGTGAGCATCTCCGTTGGAGCCACGGGTTGATCGCGGGGCACGTGCCATTGGCTCGCAGCTTCTTCGACGAGACTCAGGACACACTGCGGGCCTTCTGCCGCGAGCAGGATCGGCCGGCGTTCGTCGCCGATCAGGTGCTCGATTGGGTCTATGTCAAGGCGGTGACGCAGCCGCAGGCGATGACCAATCTGTCGAAGTCGAATCGGCAATGGGTCGCGGATCATTTCGCATTCGAGCGATCGGTCGTCCTGCGCAACCAGCAAGCGACGGACGGAACGCAGAAGCTGCTGCTGGGTTGGCCCGACGATCGTGGCCAGACTTCATTGCCGGTGGTCGGGGCATCCGCTTCTTCGCGCGAGACCGAATGCGTGATGATCCCCGACGACGACCGGCGCACCGCGTGCATATCCAGCCAGGTCGGCTGTCCCGTCGGTTGCCGATTCTGTGCGTCGGGCATCGGCGGGCTCGAAAGCAATCTCAGCGCGGGCCAGATCGTCGAGCAGGTGCACCTCTTGCGCACGCTGGCGGATGTGGGCCGGATCACCAACGCGGTGTTCATGGGCATGGGCGAGCCGCTGGCGAATTATGGCGCTGTGACGCACGCCATCCGCACACTGAACGCGCCGTGGGGTTTCGGCATTTCCGCGCGGAAGATCACTGTTTCAACCGTCGGCCTGCCCGCGGCGATCCGGCGCTTCGCCACATTCGATTTGCCCGTCACGCTGGCGCTCAGCCTGCACGCGCCCGACGACGAGCTTCGACGGACGCTCATCCCCTGGGCCGAGTACGCAACGATCGACGAGCTGGTCGATGCGTGCAGCGAATACTTCGAGAAGTCCGGCCGGGAAATCACGTTCGAGTATCTGCTCATTCGCAACGTGAACGATCGACCGGCACATGCGAAGGAGCTGGCGCAGGTCGCATCGCGCTTGCGTGCCAACGTCAATCTGATCCGGTACAACGAGGTGGCGGGTTTGCCATACGAGCGTCCCGCGACGGACGACGTGCTGCGATTTCAGCAGATTCTTCGACAGAAGCATGTCAACTCGCACATTCGCGCCAGCCGCGGCCGCGACATCGCCGCGGCCTGCGGGCAACTTCGTCACGAAGCCCGGCAGTCGAAGACCGGGTGAACGCTACGTCGTGCGGGCCTCGGCGCGCGGCGGCTGCGGCGCGCGCTCGTACTCGTGCTCTTGCAGCCGATCCGCGGATTGGATCAGCGCGTCCAGTTCCGCCGGCGCGATGCCGCGAATTCGCCCGCTGACGGCCAATTCGTGCAGCCGATGCAGGATGTCGGCGTGATGGTCATAGCGATCGTGAGATTCGGCGGCGACCGCTTTGGCGTAGGCGAGCATGCTGTCGCGGACCTGGCGTTCACGGCGCGTGCCGCGCCACCGCCGCGGCAGAAACCGCTGCGTCCGCGCCGCCGCGGCGGCGATCCAGTCGCTCGTGCGCGCATCCAGCCGAAAGCGGCGGTGGAAGGCGTAGAGTTCGAATCGCGTGAGATATCGCCGCTGCATTTCGTCGCCGCGCGCGTGCTTGACGTTCAGCATCCGCCGCAGCCACAGGCGATGTTCGGGGCTGGAGGCCACGGCCGCGACATAAAACACGTCGCGCACCAGCATGCTCTCGGCCAAAGGAAGCACCATGAGGCGCGTGAGCAGACGCCCGCGGTCGCCGCGATCAGATTCGTACACGGCCTGTAGCGACGAGGCCAGCCGCTCGGCCTCATCGCCGCCGCCCCACAGCAGGCAGCGATACAGCGCGTTGATCAGTTCCGTCCGAGCGCGGCGGCCCTCCTCGGTCTCAGCGAGGCCCGGCATGTTCGTCAGCACGCGATCGATCAGCCTCCGGAAATTGCCCGCCGTCTGGTTGCCGCCCCAGGTCGTGCGGCTGATCGCCAGTGTCAGCCGCCGCGCCAGCGCGTGCAGCGATTCGTCCGCCTGGACGACGGGCGGCGCGAAGAGGTCCTCGTCGCAGGCGACGCGGCGGCCGAGTTCGAACGCTTCGCGCGCCTGGCCGATGCCGGCGCGCTCCGCGGCGGCGAGCGCTGCATCCAGCGCGTCGAGCGTCAAAGGAATGAACCCGCGCTGAAACGCCGCGCCGAGCAATGCCAGGTCAGTCCCGCGATCGGTGTGGAAGTAGGCCTGATGCGCCTGCGCGAACGCGCCGATCATGCGGCCGGATGCCGACGTGAGGCCTTCAATCGCACGCCGCGCGGACGCTGGAGCGTCCCTCTCGTCGAAGCGCAATCGCATATCCGCGAGCGTCCCGACATTGAGCACAAGGTGTGTTTGCGCCGGCGACGCGACGCGCAGCGCGGCCGCGGGGTTCACCGCTTCCCACGCCGGCGCGATGTGCAGGCCGAGAAGCAGATCCGCCTCGCCGTAGGGAATCATCGAGCACTGCGCGATGGGAATCGGTTCCGCGACGTGGTCTGCGACGTCGCGAGGCTGCATGAAGAGCAGTTGTGTCCAGGCGCTGAGCCCCCGCCCGATGGGCTCGGCGCTGTGCATCAATCGCACGGCGTAGCCCATGTTCCGCGCCGCCCGCATCAAGACGCTTGCCGCCGCGCCTGGATTCGCCCCGCGAACTCCCGCCAGGTGGACGCGCCACGTTCCCTGCCGCGCGTGGAGAGGGGTCGGCAACGGCAGCCGAGGCGCCTGTGGGGAGCGCCAGGTCGCCGCCGGCGGGCGCGACCGCGTCACTTCCACTTCCTCGGTGAGCGAGCGAACGCGCAGGGCGAATTTCGTCTCCAGTCGCTCACCCAGTTTCGCGGTCGAATAGGAGGAATGCAGCGACAGCTCCTCGCTGCCGCCACGCATCGGCGGCGCTTCGGGCGTCGCCTGCAGCTCGCAGCTTCGTTCGGCAGGCAGATGCACGCGCTGCAGCCGCGCGAAGCCGGCCTCGTCCAGTTCGCGCACGGCGGCGGCAAGCGCCCCGACGTCGAACCGCGCCGGCGGACCGTCGCGCAGGATCACCACGCTCAGCCCATCGTGCTTCGCGCATGTCTGCAGCGCTTCGCGAAGCTTCGCCTCGTCGGCAAGCTGCTCGCTGCGCAACGTGACGCGATCGGCGCGATCGCCGGGGATGCAGCCGCGGATCAATCGTTCGATCTCCATCGAATCGGCGCCGGACTGCGGCGCGTCGATCACCAGCAGCCACGTGGGCTCGTCGGCGCGCGAAAGCTGCCGGACGATGGCGGCTGCGTC
>CAZLDF010000036.1:0-6558 GCA_964558095.1 uncultured Isosphaeraceae bacterium
AGCGCCGAAGTGATGCGCACCATTTTGGCCTCCTTGCCATTGGCGGCGAAAACTGAGTTTGCCACCATGGTAGGAGGCTTTTTGCCGCGACGACCTCACTAACTGAATGGCATTCCCCTGCGGGACAGAGTGTGGCACCCATTCAAGTCGCCGAAGTTCACGGCGTTGGGTGGCACAGGCGTCTCGCCTGCGATCGATTCTTCAACCTCAAAGGCGACAGTGGCACAGGCGTCTCGCCTGTGATCGATTCTTCGACCTCAAAGGCCGATGAATCGATGAGGATGGGCAACAATCTCGGCGCGATGCGCCATCCGCAAACCGCGTGTACGCTGCGCATGCACCGCACGCGCGAGTATGCCGCACACTCCCTGGCGAATCTGGATCGACACCGGTGGCACGTTCACCGACTGCGTCGCGCGCGACCCGCGCGGCGGGCTGCACCGCGCGAAAGTGCTCAGCAGCGGCGCTCTGCGCGCCCGGATCGCCGAGCACTCCGGCCCGAACGCCTGGCGCATCGATCAGCAATGGAACGCCTGCGAAAACCTGGTCCGTGGCTGGACCGTCCGCCGGCTGGGCTTTGACGACCCGATCGGCGTCGTCGTCGCCTTCGACGCGGCGCGGTCGATCATCGAACTGCAGGTGGTGAACTGCGAACGCGGCGGAGGCGGCGGCAAGGGAATGACGGATGGCGCGACGATCGAACTCGTCAGCGACGAGCCCGCGCCGATTGTCGCGGCGCGGCTGGTCACGCGCACGCCGCCCGAGCGTCCGCTGCCGCCCATCGAGATGCGCCAGGCGACGACGCGCGGCACGAACGCGCTGCTCGAACGGGGTGGAGCGCGCGTCGCCCTCTTCATCACGCAGGGCTTCGGCGACCTGCTGCGCATCGGCAACCAGCAGCGCCCCGACCTCTTCGCCCTCAACATCGTCAAGCCGCCGCCGCTGTATGACCGCGTAGTCGAGGTTTGCGAGCGCCTCGACGCCTCGGGCCGCGCAATCGTCGCGCTCGATGAAGCGCACCTGCGCGAAGCGGCGCGGCGGGCGAGCGCTGACGGCGTCGAGGTCGCCGCGGTGGCGCTGCTGCACAGTTATCTCAACGACGAACACGAGCGGCGAGTGGCGGCGATTCTGCATGACGGCGGTTTCACCCACGTCTCACTCTCATCGCAGATTGCGCCGACCATCCGCATCGAGCCTCGGGCGCAGACCGGGGTCGTCAACGCGTATCTTTCGCCCATCATCGACGACTACCTGCAAAGCGTGCGGCGGCGGCTGCGCGGCGGCTCGCTGCACGTGATGACGAGCGCCGGCGGCCTGACGCGAAGCGACACGTGCCTCGCATGCGAGACGCTGCTCAGCGGGCCGGCAGGGGGCGTCAACGGGGCGGCCGCGGCGGGGAGCGCGAGCGGCTTCACGCGCCTCATCGGCTTCGACATGGGCGGCACCAGCACGGACGTCGCCCGATACGACGGCGACTTCGAGTACCAGTTCGAGCACGCCGTCGGCGACGCGACGCTCCTCACGCCCGCGCTCGCCATCGAAACCGTCGCCGCGGGGGGGGGCTCGATCTGCGCGTTCCGCAAGGGCGAGCTGCGCGTCGGCCCGCGAAGCGCTGGCGCCGCGCCCGGGCCTGCATGCTATGGCGCGGGCGGGCCGCTGACGATCACCGACGTCAACTTGCTTCTGGGGCGCATCGATGCCGATCGGTTCGAGGTGCCGCTGGACATCGCGGCGTCACGTCGAGCGATCGAGCGATTGCGCGAATCCGCGCGCGAGTTCACCGGCGACGCGCCGCCGCCCGAGCAGATCCTCGACGGCCTGCTGCACATCGCCAATCAGCGCATGGCCGCGGCGATCGCGCAGATTTCGATTCACAAGGGATTCGACCCGGCGGAGTATGCGCTGGTGGCGTTCGGCGGGGCGGGCGGGCAGCATGCGTGCGCCGTCGCGGAGGCGCTCGGCATGCGCACGGTCGTCCTGCCGCGCGACGCGTCGCTGCTGAGCGCGATCGGTCTGGGCCACGCGGTGATGGAGCGCATGGCGCATCGGCAAGTGCTGCGTCCGCTGAGCGACGTTGCGCAGCACGTTCCAGCGATCGTGGCAGAACTGGTCGCGGAAGCGCGTCGCGAACTCGAGCGTGACGGGTGCGACGCCGCGGACGCAATCGTCCGTCGGCGCATCGCCAACCTGCGATTGCAGGGGCAGGACGCGGTTCTCTCCGTTGACATCGATGCGGCATGCGCGTCGCTTGCCGAGGCATTCCAGTGGTCGTACTTGCGCGCTTACGGCCACGCGCCGCCGCGGCGCGAGATCGAGCTGGAGTCGCTTCGGGTCGTGGTTGCGATGAAGCGCGATGGGCTTGATGCCATTGAGGCGCATCGTGCCGTGGGCGCAGCGCCCGCGACCGGCGAGCGCTCGCCGGGCGGACATCGTGTCCGGGCGTTTTTCGATGGCCGGTGGCGCGAGGTGGCGGCATACGCGCGAGACGAGCTGTCGCCCGGCGATCGCGTGCAAGGCCCCTGCCTCGTGCTCGAACGCCGCACGACGCTGGTGATCGAGCCTGGCTGGGACGGCAGCGTCGATGCGGCTGGCGCGATCATTCTGTTTCGGCGGCGCGACCATGAAGCGAGCGTGCGCAGCACGCCCGCGATCGTCGCGCACGAGCTGTTCGCCAATCGACTGATGGGCGTCGCGCAGGAAATGGGCCGCATACTCGAACGGATGGCGATCTCGACGAACGTCAAGGAGCGGCTGGATTTTTCGTGTGCTGTGCTCGATGCCGATGGGTTTCTGCTCGTCAACGCGCCGCACATGCCGGTGCACCTGGGGGCGATGGGCGTGTGCGTGCGAGCTGTGCGGGATGCGATCGAGCTTCGACCGGGCGACGTGGCGATCACCAATCATCCGGCATTCGGCGGGTCGCACCTGCCCGATATCACTGTGATCACGCCGGTGTTTGACGATGCAGGTGATGGGCGGTTGATCGCGTACGTGGCGAATCGCGCGCATCACGCGGAGATCGGCGGAACGCGGCCCGGCTCGATGCCGCCGGACGCGACGACGCTTGCCGAGGAGGGCGTAGTGATCGCGCCGACGTGGCTGGTTCGCGGCGGCGAGAGCCGATTGGACGAGATCGAAAAGCTGCTTCGCGGTTCGCCACATCCATCGCGGCGGGTCGAGGACAACCTTGCTGATCTTCGCGCGCAGCTCGCGGCGAACCAGCGCGGGGCCGACGCGGTGAGCGAACTGCTCGAAGCGCTTGGCGGCTGCGCGGTGGCCGGCCACATGCGGGATATCCGCGCGCGCGGCGAGCGATTGACGCGCGAGGCGCTGTCGCGGATCGACGACGGCGTCTATGAAGCGATCGAGCGCCTCGACGATGGCTCGCCCACTCACGTGCGAATCGACCTCCACGGCGACCGCGCAACGATCGACTTCACCGGCTCCGCGGCGCAGCACCCCGGCAACCTGAACGCCACGCCCGCGATCGTGCGCAGCGCCGTCATTTATGTGCTGCGCCTGCTCGTCGGTCAGGCGCTGCCGCTGAACGAGGGGATCATGGACGCGGTCGATGTGCGCATCGAGCGCGGCATGCTCGATCCGCTGTTCGTCGATGATCCGGCGAAGTGCCCCGCCGTGGTCGGCGGGAACACCGAAACCAGCCAGCGCATCGTCGATGTGCTGCTCAAGGCGCTTCGGCTCGCAGCGTGCAGCCAGGGCACGATGAACAATCTGCTGTTCGGCAACGAGTCGTTCAGCTATTACGAAACGATCTGCGGCGGAAGCGGAGCGGGGCCGGGCTTCCACGGCTGCGACGCCGTGCACACGCACATGACCAACACGCGAATCACCGATGCGGAGGTGCTTGAGCATCGCTTTCCCGTGCGGGTGGAGCGATTCGCGATTCGCCGGGGATCGGGCGGGCGCGGGGAATTCCGCGGCGGGGACGGCGCAGTGCGCGAGATTCGGTTCCTGCAGCCGGCGTCGCTCTCGATCCTGTCGCAGCATCGCGTCATCGCGCCGTTCGGCATGAACGGAGCCGAAGACGCCGCGCGCGGCCGCCAGCGCGTCGTGCGCGCCGGCGCCGAGATCGTCGAACTGCGCGGCATCGACGCCTGCGAGATGAACGCGAGCGATCGCATCATCATCGAAACCCCCGGCGGCGGCGGGTGGGGAAACCACCTCGAATAGGCCGCGCGAAAAAAAGCCGCGGACGTTTGTCCGCGGCTGATTTCACTTTATCACCTGGAAGACCGCTCGATTCAAAGATGATCGAGCGTCCACCGTTCTCTGCCCGTCACGGAACGCACGGCCCGAAGGCGGCGAGCACGGCGTTGACGTCGGCGATGGAGACCTGCCCATCGCCGCCGGGGGGCATGATGTCCTGCGGGCAGCCGTTGCAAGGCTGGTTGTAGGCGGAAAGGATCGAATTGATGTCGGCGATGGAGACCTGCCCGTCGCCGCCGGGGGGGAGGATGTCGGCAGGACAGGGTGTTCCGCACGGCGAAGGCGCGCACGCCGCGCCGCCGCCCTGGAACGCGCCGCCGGCAGAGACGCAGTCGCCTTCGAGTTCGTCGGTGCACGAACCATTGAGGAAGCAGCAGGCGCCGGTGAGCACGACAGTGCAGTCGTACGCCTCGATCTGGAAGTTGTCGATGCCGGCTTCCACGATGCTCGGCGGGCTGGTGTCGTGGGCCGTGAATCGCACGCGCACGTTGGCGGTCGGCGTGACGTACTCGCCGACCTGGAACGACGCAACCTGCCAGGCGTTGCCCGTACTGGTGGTGGTCAGCGCGGGGATCGTCACCCAGGACGAGCCGTTGTTGTTGCTGACGGCCGTGAGCATCTGATCGCCCTGGTCGGCGTAATGCCATCGGGCGAAGGTAACGATCGCGTCGGTGCCGTCGAGGTCGATCACAGGGGAGATCAGGTGCGTGGGTCCGCCGTCCACGTCGGCAGCGCCGATGCTGCCGCCGGGCTTGCCGTTTTGGGTGACGAACGCCATGACGTTGGCGGCGCCGCTGGTGGCGTCGTCGTCGGGTGCTGCGAAGCCGCCTGTGCCCACTGTTCCGACGGGATCGGCCTGCTGCCAGGCCCCGGTGCTGAGACTGGGGTCATTCTGCACGATCCAGCCGGAGACATCGCCTTCGATTTCATCGCGCAACTGAATGAACGTCCCGCCGGCGGCGGTGGCCGTGTAGGCGCCGGCCGGCGCATCGCAGGGCTCGAACGCCGAGCCGCCACCGCTCAGCCCAACGCTGAAGTAGTAGTTGATGATCTGTGGGCAAACCGTGGCGGGCAACGTCGCCAGATAGTTGTCGCCGCCGATGTGCTGCATCGCCGACTCGACAAACGGCCCGCCATCGACGGACACGTGGATCGCCCCCGAGCCTTCGATCAGCGTCCCGCCGCTGACCAGTTGGAAATCCACCTCGAATTGAAAGGCGGCGTTCGGCGGGATGAACGCGGGTTGTCCATTCGGATACGACGTCACGAGGCCGACGGGCGGCTGATTGATCCAGACCTCCGTGCTGTTGCACCGGCCCATGATCACATCCTTCCAACCGTCGCCGTTGAGGTCAAACACCGCGATGTTGTACGTGCCGCCGCGCATGCTTTGCGGGATGACTGTCGTGTCTTCCTGGAAGGAGACGTTGGGGACATTGCCGAGGTTGCGATAGATGTGCGCGAAACGATCGCAACCTCCGATGTCCACGTCAACGTCGGAGATGAGCACATCGTTGTGGCCGTCGTTGTCGAGGTCGGCGATGACGCTCTGGCTTCCGAAGCCATCGCTATTTTCGAAGAGGCGGGAAGTGAAGGTGACGGCCGCCCCCGGCGTTCCGCCATTGCCCTGATTGAGCAGATACCGGTCGGTGCCGTCGTCCGTGATGACCATGTCATTCCAGCCGTCGCTGTTGAGGTCGCCGACGGTCACGAAGTATGGCGACAGGTTGTTGTAGATGACGTAGTTGTTGAAGAAGCCCTCGTTGTTCATGTTGTTATAGACGACGGCGACGTGCGTCGGAGCGCTCAGCGAAGTCTGCTTCACCACGTCATTGACGCCGTCATTGTTCATGTCGGCGATGACGCTGGCGGCGCCGAAGGCTGAGAACAGGTAGTCGCGACTGCCGACGTCGGGATAGTTGAACATCGAGCCCATGCGAAGCTGGCTCTCGTCGGCAAACGTGCCGGAGCCGTTGTTGATGAGCAGGCGATTGTTGAGGTCCAGGCCCGCCGGCTGGCCCGCGCCTCCGGCGCCGGAGCTGTCGTAATCGCCGAAGTAGAGGTCGGGCCTGCCGTCGCCGGTGACGTCGCCCGCCGCGACGGAGCAGAATCGCGGCGCGACCGGATCGCCCGCCGGATGCGTGAACAACTGGGGAATGCGGGCCTGCTCATAGCGGAATCCCTGCCAGACGCCGGCGATTTCGCCTTTGTTGATGTACACGCGCGGATGCGAGATGGTCTTGGGCAAGCCGTCGGCAAGCGTGGTGCACGTGACGATGTCCAGCCACGTGTCGCCGTTGACGTCCGCGAGCACGACGTCGCGGTCGTTGG
>CAZLDF010000037.1:0-4443 GCA_964558095.1 uncultured Isosphaeraceae bacterium
AACGGCGCGGGCGTCTGCCGGCGCATGACCGGCGGCACGATGTGCCCGTCGTACCGCGCCACGCGCGATGAGCGCCACGCGACCCGCGGCCGGGGCAACGCCCTGCGCCTCGCCGTCACCGGTCAGTTCGCCTGCGACGGCGCGAGCCCGACGTGGAACGACGGCGAAACGCTACGGACGCTCGATCTTTGCCTGTCGTGCAAGGCGTGCAAGTCCGAGTGCCCGAGCAACGTCGATGTCGCGCGCATGAAGGCCGAGTATCTGGCGCAAGGCTTCGCCGCGCGCGGCCGCGTGCCGCTGCGGACGCGAATTTTCGGCAACGTGCGGGCGCTCAACGCCATCGGCTCGCGATTCGCGCCGATCGCCAACTCGATCACTCGGAACGCGCTCGTCCGAACGATGGTCGAATCCGCGATGGGCGTCGATCGCCGGCGCTCGCTGCCGCGCTTCGAGCCGTCGCTGCGAAAGTGGTTCGATCGGACACAGACGCAGCGTCGAACGACAGGGCCCGCGGTGATCCTGTTTCCCGACTGCTTCACGATGTTCAACGAGCCGCACATCGGCCGATGCGCGGTGAGCGCGCTCGACGCTCTGGGCTATCGCGTCATTCTGCCGACTGCGGGGGGCGGGGGGGGCGGATGCTGCGGGCGGGCGATGATCAGCATGGGCATGCTCGAGCAGGCGGTGAGTTCGTGCAGCGAAACCGCGGTTGCGCTCGAACACGCCATCTTCGAACACGGCGCCACATCCATCGTGTGCTGCGAACCAAGCTGCGTCTCCGCGATCGTCGATGACTGGCAGGACCTCGACCTGCGATGCGCGCGCGCCACGGTTCGCCGGCTGGGCGCGATGACGACTTCCGTTGAAGACTTCATCGAGCGCCGATGGGCCGTTCATCCGATCCCCCCGCGTCCGCGTTCGACGACCGATGACGAACCGCCGGTTGTCCTGCACGGCCACTGCCATCAGAAAGCGCTCTGGGGCACGGGCGCGACCGAGTCGCTGCTGCGACGAATCCTTGGCGATCGCGTGCGCGTGCTCGACAGCGGCTGCTGCGGCATGGCGGGATCGTTCGGCTACAGCACCGCCCACTATGACATCTCGATGACGATCGCAGAGCAATCGATCTTCAGCAAACTTCAGCGCGACGGGGCGCACGAGACAATCATCGCGCCCGGAACAAGCTGCCGGCATCAGATTCGCGACGGCATCGGCGCCGAGGCGCTGCATCCGATCGAGCTCACCGCACAGCGACTCATCACTCACCCCTGATTCACCACTCTCAATTTATCGCAGAATCGCACAGAGCAAACGCAGAGGGACAAGCCCCCTCGCGAAACGAACGATTCTGACTGCTGATTTCTGACCTTTGACCTCACCTCACTCACCGCCGAACGTCATCGCGGTCGCGCTCAAGTGTTCCGCGATCGCGGCGACGATGCGCTCCTGCACAAGCTTGGCGCTGCGCACCGGCGTCGCCTTGAGGTCGTTGACCATGACGCTGAACGCGATGGTTTGCCCGTCGCGGCTGGTGACGAACCCGCTCAAGCAGCTTACGCCTTCGATGAAGCCCGTTTTCGCGTGCACGGTCGCGCCGCGCAGATCGACGCTCGCGAATCGCGACGCGAGCGTGCCCGATTCGCCGCCCGTCGCGAGGCTGTCGATGAACACGCTCGCCAGTTCGTCGTCGTTGTGAAACGACGCCAGCCACGCCGTCAGGGTTTGTGGGGCGATTCGATTGTCGCGGCTGAGGCCCGACCCGTCGGCGATCACCAGGCCGCCGACAAGCGCCGGCCGGTCCAGCCGCTCGTGCACGATGTTGCGCGCGATGGCCGATCCGTTCGTCCACGAACCGCTCTGGCCCGTCAATTCGTGGCCCACGCGCTTGAGCAAACACTCGGCGTAAAGGTTCTGGCTGTCGCGATTGCAGCGAGTGATCGCTGTGGCGATCGGCGTGGTGATGATCGGGCCGACGCACTCGGCGTCGAGCGACGGCGCGGCATCGTCCTTCCGCGCCGCCCGATGCCCGCCAACGCGCACGCCGCGATCGACCAGTCGATCAGCCAGTAGCTGCGCGAAGAAGTCGGCCGGGTCGTGCACCGTGACGGGCACCGGCTCGCGATGGCGGTACTTCACGTTGCCATAGAACGTCAGTTCGTTGGTGTCGGCGGCGCGCGCGATCCACACGCCGTCGTTCTCGTTGCGATCACATGTCGCGCGATTCAGCGGCGTCAGCCACGACGCACGCGGCTGGAACTCGCTGATGTCCGGGCGCGGCCCGTCCACGGGTCGCGGAAAGAAGTGCAATACGTTCAGATGAAAGCAGAAGCCCGACGCCTCGGCGAACGATCGCGTGTTGAGCTGTTCGACGGGCCAGGATGGATGGACGAACTGACGATCGAAGATTCGATCATCGACGACGATGTCGCTGATGCTTTCAACGCTGCGCTTGGTGACGGCGTCGGTCCAGAGCGCGAGAAACGACTCGACATCCATGCCGGGCGAGTTGGCGGTGGACATCTGCGCGAGCAGTTCGGGGTCGCCGAAGCCGGGGTCGCCGTCGCCGAGAACGACGAGGCGATCGCCGTCGAGCAGGAGTTTGGTTTGGAATCGGAAGTCGGCGCCCAGGCCGTGCAAGGCCGCGCCGCTGGTGATGAGCTTCATGTTGCTCGCGGGGATGAGAGGCACACTCGACGAGACGGCGACCAATTCGCGGCCGCTGTCGCAGTCGCGGATGCTGACGCCGACGGTGGCCGATCCGAGCTGGCCGGTGGAGAGGGCCAGTTCGACGGATTCGCGCAGGCCGCCGTGCGCGAGTGTCGAGGCCGAAAGAGCAGCGACGAGCGCCGCGAGCCGGGGAAATGTCAGCGTTCTACGGGCCATGAGCCTCCTCCGTGAGGGCAGAATCGAGATACGTCCGTGTCGATCGAGATCGATGGTACGCCTATCGGCGCTGCTCCGCCAGCGGCTGCAATCCGCGGGCGCGACTGGGACGATTCGTCGAGGTCGGTCTGTGCGCCGTTGCGTCGATCGCCTGCGGTCGTTGGTCGCGGCACACTCGCACAGCTTGCGGCTTAGCCGTCGCGCCACCTCTCGCCGCACGGATCGTGAATGATCCTTCATCGCACGACCACGCACTTTGTCAATCACAACGAAACCTTGACTTGCGTGCGCGCGTATGGAGAATTGAGTTCACGCGCGAAGCGACGGTGCGGTCTCGTGCGATCTCCGCTGGGTTGCTGGATTACGGATGCATCCAGAAGAGCAATCTCGATCAGCCGCGGAATCGAAAGGAGACGCAATGCCGGAGAAGAAAACAATTGAGCGAGCGCGCCGCGCCAAGCGCGCGGGCAAGGCCCCCTCGACGCAGGCGGGCGAGTTCGTCCGCGAGACGATGCACCACATTCGCGAAGGCAAGCACGGCGCGCGATCGACCAAGCAGGCGATCGCGATCGGCCTGTCCAAGGCCAGGCGAGCCGGCGTGAAACTGCCGCCTCCCAAGCCGGGTGCAGCGAAGAAACGCACGCGCGCCAGCGCCGCGACGGCGCTGCTCGCTGGAAAGCAGAAGGCGCGGCATCGCCCGTCGCGCAAGCGCTCAAAGGCGATCACCAAAGCCCTCAAGCGTGAAGGCCGCACCGCAGCGTCGCGCATGTCGCTGGCGCGCCAGGCGCGAACCGCTGCGCGGCGGCGATCCGCGGCTGCTCGCTCGGCATCCGCCCGCCGCGCTTCGCGCACCAAGGGGCCGCGCGTCCGCCACGCCGCCGCCGTGAAGGCCGCGCGAACGCGCGCACGTGCCCGGTCGCATCGGTGATCGAACGACGAGCCCCACGCGCAAACGTGGGCGCACGGCGCCCAACGAATCGGTGGCACAGGCCAGACGCTTGTGCCACCGATCTACCGCGTGCTCTACGGCTTGTCCGAGCTCGGCTCCGCGACGGACGGTTCGGCGGATGGCGGCGCTTCGCGCAGCATCGACATCGGAATCTCGTCCCAGCCGTCGAACCAATCGACTTCCTCGATCGGCCGAATCCAATTCACGCGGACGCGGCCATCGGGCTGTTCGACGACGTTCAGCAGGATCGGATCGAGCTCGCCGATGACGCGCGGCTCACGCAGATAGGCGCCGATCAGATCGTCCGCGGACATGACCGTGTGCGCGGGCGACTGGAGCACCGGCGCATGCACGGCCGCGGGGAGGTCCGCGCTGCGCATCGTCAGCGCCCACGCGGCCGCCACGATCACGACCGCCGCCCAGCCGGAAAACGACAACAACAAGCTCAGTCTGCGCGGCGCGAGACGTCCCGCGCGCGGCTGAAGCTCAGCGGGAAGCTCGACCTGCACCGCGCCGGCGAGGCGCGATTCATACTGCCCCGCGAGCGCCAGCATGTCCTGCTGGCGCTGCGCCAGCCGCCGCCAGATTAGCGGCTCGAGCTCAGCCAGTTG
>CAZLDF010000038.1:0-10665 GCA_964558095.1 uncultured Isosphaeraceae bacterium
CGATGAGAAACGAATCGCTCGCTTCGGGCACGAAACCGTCGATGGTCGTGACGAGCAGCTCGCCGTCGAGCGTGATGTCGCCGCTGGCCCACAGTTGATCGTGCTCGGATTCCGCAAGAAGCCCGACGAGTAGGAGCACCAGTTGACCGGCCGCGCCGTGCGAGTAGCTGCCGGTTATCGCCATGATGTCGGGCGACTGGCCGATGTCTCCGGGGTTGACGTTGCCGCCGGAATTGCTCACCGCCGCGGTGATCGGCCCGGTGGCGTAGAGCGAACCGCCTGCAAGTTCCAGCGAGCCGCCGGTGACGGTAAGCGAGCCGTGCACTTCGGTCGTGCCGCCGTTCTGCTGATACGTTCCGGTGCGCGTGAGCGAGCTGCCTGCGAGAACGCGCACGAGTCCTTCGTTGGTGAAGGGGCCTGCGTCGATGATGATGCCGGGCGAAGTCGAGGCGATCAGCCAGCCGCCGGCGTCGTTGGTGAAGTCGCCGGTGCTCGGCGGATCGATCCGCAGCGCAGCGCTGGCGGCATCCGCCTCGATCACGCCCTGATTGGTGATGCTCAGTCCGTTGTCGCCGAGCCTTCCGCCGCCGCGAATGGTGCATCCGGCGTTGGTCAGCCGGCGGCCGGCGGCGCTGGAGACGATGAAGTTGTTGGCGCTGTCGCCCAGATCGACCACGCCGCCGCCGGAAAGCGTCGCGTCGCCCAGACTCGTCAGTCGCAGCCCGCCGAAGAAGGGCGAAACGCTGTCGATCCACAGTTCTCCCGTCGATGGCGAGAGCACGATCGTTCCGTCGATGTCGAGCGTCTTGTTGTTGGCAACGCGCATCTCGCCGTCGATCGTGAAGGGGCCTCGCACGCTGCAGAAGTCATCGAGCACGCGGATGACGCCGCTGCCTTCTGTGCGGAAGTAGCCATAGTGCTGGATCGTCCGGCCGTCGATCTCGACGGTCGAGCCGTCGAGGGCTTCGACGACGCCGAATTCGTGCACGTATCGCGCGGTGGTGGTCGTGCCGGTGCGAAGGAGTTTGAGCGTTGCGCCGTTGTCGGCGCGCAGCGTGCCGTCGTTCGCGAATGTCCCGCCCGAGAGGAAATCCGGCACGCGGATTTCGAGCGCTTTGCTCGGATTGTCCGCCATGATGAGGCCTTCGTTGATGACGTTGAGCGAATTCTGGAAGAACCCGGCGCCGCGGATGGTGTGGCCGGCGCGGTTGGCGAGCCACGACGTGATGGCTGTTCCCGTGCCGTAGATTTCGCTGAAGCCTGCGCCCGTGCCGGCTTCCATGAGCACCTCGGCGTCTTCCACCCCCCAGAAGTTCACCAGCCCGCCGTGGATCCCGATTCGAGTGTTGGAACCCTCGGCGTAGATGCGAATGCGGCCTTCGTTGAAGACGTTGGAGCCGCCCATCTCCATCGTCGCGCCGTACAGCGCAAGCGTCCGGCCGCTCGCAACCCACACCTCGCTTTGGTTCAGCAGCGACAGATTGGTCACGACGACCGAAAGATCGACCGAGACGATGACTCCGCCGTCGATGATGGGGTGGTACTCGAACGGGCCGGAGTTGTCAGGCACGCCGAAGGGCGCCCAGTTCTCGTTCACGTTCCAAGTGCTGTCGCCGAAACCGGCGTAGTCCTTGATGATCAGAACGCCCTCGGCTGGCGAGTGGGCGAGGCCCAGGCAAACCGCCGCGGCGAGTGCAGGAAGGGAGTTTTTGCGGTTCCAACGTGTCATGCGACACCTCCAGTCTTTGGTCGCAAGCGCGATATGCACTTGCAGGCCCCGTGGAGGTACACAACAATGGTGGGCCGGATCGGACAGGAAATCCCGCAGAAGTCAGAAGTCAGAGGTCAGAGGTCAGAAGTCAGAAGACTGCACGCCGGACCTGAGTCCTCGAAGGTCCGGGTCGCGGGTCGCGGATCGCGTGCGACGGACCCCCCAATCTCTAGTCTCGATCTTCCAACTTCCGACCTCTGACCTCTGACCTCTGACCTCTGACCTCCGACCTCTGACCTCTCTCCTGGAGGCCGCGGTGCAACCCCAGGGCTCCGCCGAAGTCACGCAGATTCTCGCGGCGGCAAGCCGCGGCGATGAGCAGGCGGCGCAGCGCCTCTTCCCGCTCGTCTATGACGAACTGCGCCGGCTTGCGGGCCACTACCTCAGCGGGCGCCTGGCGGGCCACACGCTTCAGCCCACCGCGCTCGTGCACGAGGCGTACCTTAAGCTCGTCGGCCAGCCGGACGCTTCGTGGACCGATCGCGGGCACTTCTTCGCCGTCGCGGCCGTGTCGATGCGGCACATTCTCGTCAACCACGCGAAGTCCAAGAAGCGGAGGAAGCGCACGCCGGGCGAAGCTGCGCAGCGCGTGCCGCTCGATGACATCGCGGCCCTGATCGAATCGCGCGCCATCGACCTCGTCGCGCTGGATGAGGCGTTGACGAAGTTGTCGAAGATGGATTCGCAACAGGCGCGCATTGTCGAACTCCGCTTCTTCGGCGGGCTGTCCGTCGATGACACCGCCGCGGCGCTGGGCGTTTCCGTGCGCACGGTCAACCGCGACTGGAACATCGCCCGGCTGTGGCTGCGCGAGCAGGTGACGAAAGGCGACGACGCCGATGAATCCTGATCGATGGCGGATCATCAAGGAGATCGTCGCGGAGGCGCTGGAGCTCCCGCTGGCCGAGCGCGAAGCGTTCGTGGCCGGGCGGTGCGCTGGCGATGAGGACTTGCGTGCCGAAGTTTCGGCGCTCCTGGCCCATGAGGCCCACGCCGGAAGCTTTCTGCAGCCGGTGTCGTCGGATGCGGTCGCCGCCGCCGCCGCGGGCGCGATGGAGGACTCCGTCCGCGAGTCGGACCTGATCGGCAGGCGCATCGGTCGATATCGAATCATGCGACGGATCGCGGTCGGCGGGATGGGCGCGGTCTTCGAGGCTGAGCAGGACACGCCCCGGCGAAGCGTCGCGCTCAAGATCATCCAGCGCGGCATGATCAGCCCGTCAGTGCTGCGGCGATTCGAGTACGAAGCGCAGCTCCTCGGCCGGCTGAATCATCCGGGCATCGCGCGCATTTACGAGGCGGGAACGTATGACCTCGGCGATGGCGCTCGACCGTTCTTCGCCATGGAGCTCATCGACGGCCTGTCGCTGCTGGAATTCGCCAGGCAACGCGAACTTCCCATACGCCGGCGCATCGAGCTCATGATCCGCGTGTGCGACGCCGTGCAACACGCGCACCAGCGCGGCGTGATCCACCGCGACCTGAAACCAGCAAACATTCTCGTCGCGTACGACGCACCTCTCCCGTCAGAGCCGCGAGCGGAAGCGAGCGATCCTCCCGTCAGAGCCGCGAGCGGGAACGAGCGATTGGCGTTCGCCGTCGAAGAGACCGCTCCCTCCCGGTCGCGGCTCCGATCAGAAACATCCAGCACGCCGCAACCAAAGATCCTCGACTTCGGCGTGGCGCGCGCCATCGATGCCGACGCCCAGTTCACCACCATGCACACCCTCGCGGGCGAACTCGTCGGCACGGTTCGCTACATGAGTCCCGAGCAAGTCGCCGGCGATCCCGACGACATCGACACGCGATGCGACGTCTATGCCCTGGGCGTGATCTGTTACGAGCTGCTCTCAGGGCGAATGCCCTACGACTTCAAGTCCGGGACCGTGGTGGAGGTGTCGCGCGCCATCGCGCAGGACGATCCGATTCCGCTGAGCGCGGTCGATCGATCGCTGCGCGGCGACATCGACACGGTGCTGCGCACGGCGCTGGCGAAGGACAAGTCGCGCCGATATGCCTCCGTCGCGGAATTCGGCGCCGATCTCCAGCGCTGCCTGCGCCACGAACCGATCGCGGCCCGGCCGCCGTCGGCGCTCGATCGAATGATGAAGTTCACGCGGCGGCATCGTGCGCTCGTCGGCGGCGTCGCTGCGACGTTCATCGTCCTCGTCGCGGGGCTCGTCGTCACAATCGTGCAGTCGCGGCGGATCGAGCGCGAAGCGCGCAACACGCAGTACGAAGCCGACAAGTATCGCGCCGTGCACGATTTCATCGTCAACGACTTCCTGTGGAAGCTGCTGGCGGCGGTGGGCTCGGCGAGCGAGGACAAGGCGACGATCGTTTCGCTCATCGACGCCGCCGAAGCCGATGTCGCGAAGCTCTTCGGCGACCAGCCGCTGCACGAGGCGGCCGTGCGGAACCAGATCGCGACGATGTATTACAACGCGGGGCTGTACGCGAAGTCCGAAGCGCAGTTCGCGCGATCGCTCGATATTGGCCTCGAACATCTGGGCCCGGATCACCGCGACACGCTGAACTACACGAACAACACCGCACTTGCGAAGATGCGCCAAGGCGACCTCGAAGGCGCGGAGCCGCTGTACCGCGCTGCCTATGAGGGCCGCCGGCGCGTGCTTGGGGAGGAGCACAGCGACACGCTCGTGTCGATGAACAATCTCGCGCCGCTGCTGCGGCAACGAGGCGATCTGGCCGGCGCGGAGCAGCTTCTTCGCCGCGCTGTTGAAGTTCAATCGCGCGTTCGCGGCGAGCAACACAGCGACACGCTCACGAGCATGTCCAACCTCGCCGACGTGCTGGCGGCGCGCGGCGACCTTGCCGGAGCCGAGACTCTGCATCGGCAGGCTGTCTATGGCCTGCGACTAACGCTCTGCGGCAAACACGTCACCACGCTCTTCGCGACCACTCGCCTTGCTTCGACGCTCCGGGCTCGCCGCAATCTCGCCGAAGCCCTGCCGCTGTCGCGAGCCGCGATGGCGGGCCTGCAGAGCACGCTGGGCCCCGCGCATTCGCACACGCTGGCGGCGATGATCGGATTGGGCGAATTGCTGACCGCGACCGGCGAATTCGACGAAGCGCAGGCGCTGCTGACGAGCGCCCTGGCCGAATCGTCCACAGCGCTTGGCGAGTCGCATCACCTGACGCGCGCGGCGCAAACGCGGCTGGATGAACTTGCCGCGGCGCGGTCGGCTGTGTCCGACGCGCCGGTGATCGCGGACAACGAACCCGCGGCGGCCGAAGCGCCGCTCAATTCGAACGAGTGACCAGCCGCTTCGATCACGGACAGCTTGCGCCGAGCGCTTCGATCGCTGCGAGGACGTCGCTGACGGTGATGACCCCGTCGCCGCCGGGCGGCGCGATGTCGCACGCCAAACCTTCACCCGTGGAACCGAAGGCGATGATGATGGCGATGATGTCGGAAACGGTCACCTGGCCGTCGCCGCCCGATGGAACGCAATCGGCGTCGCAAGGATCGGGCAGGGGCGAGCAAACGTAATACAGGGTCGCGGCGCCTTCTTCATCGGCCGCCGCGCCGACGCGGATGCGGTACACACCTGGATTCACTTGCAACGTCAGGGCGTCGTCGCAGTCAATCGTCGCGCACGCCAAAGCGGTGAAGTTGCCGCCGGGGCAGCCCGCGCCATACACGGCGATGCTCGCATCGAACGCCGCGTCGCACACGGTGAGGGCCAGTTCACAGGTTTCCGCGACCGATAGGCGATACCACACATCGTTGAAGATCGTGCCGCAGGACTCGGTCGTCGAAGCGTTCGTGGCAAACGTGGTGTCGAAGGCGACGGGCGAAGCGGCGATCTGCTTGGCGCCGCTGCAGTTGTCGTTGGCGGGCGGCTGCGGGGCGCAGACACCCAGAGGGTTGGCAAGCGCATTGAGCAGGCCGGTTTCGTTGAGCGTGGTGCCGTTGTTGGCGCCGTTGCCGTTGGTGGTGCATCCCGCGTGCGTGTGGATGCCGATGGCCAGGCCGTTGCTTTCGTCGATGACGGGCGACCCGCTGTTGCCGCCGGTGGTGTCCACGCGGTACTGGAGAATGTGGGTGGCGGCGGAGACGGACTCGTATGAGCCGGTATGGGTTTTCTGAGCGCGGTTGAGCGTCGGCGAAACCGGAGGCGACGTCACGCCGTAGCCCGTGACGCGAATGAGCTGGCCGCTGGGGTTCGGCGGGCTGAAGTCGAGGATGAACCAGTCGCCCTGCGCTTGCGCGGCGGTGAGGCCTGTGTTGGGGTTGGCGAAGCAGCCGAAGTATTGCCAATCGTCGCCGACGCCGTTGTTGCTGAACTGGATCGACGATTGATCGACGACGTACTGGTCGTCGGGATCGCTGTGGATCCATGTGCCGTTGGCGGCGGATAGCGGGACGTTGAATTCGACGAGATCGCTGCCCATGCTCATGCCGCAGTGACCCGCGGTGAGCATGCAGTGGTTGAGGTCGTCGATCAGCCAAACCGTGCAGCCGACGGGCACGGAGCGCCCGATGCGCGGGTCGCTGGAAAGAACGCGATCGTCGGTGCTGTCGCAGAGCGAGCGCGCGTCGGCTTCATCATCGGCGGGCGGTCGAACGGGCGCCGCCTTGGCGTTCTTGATGACGACGCGGCTGAAGGCGGCGCCTTCGTCGGCTTCGATCTCCAGCAGCAGCGCGCTGCCGTTGAAGTACGCGGTGCTGTTGCGCCATTGCTTGAGCTGCTCGGCCGTCAGTTCCTGCACGCCGTGGTCGAAGAGCGAGGTGATGCGCAGGACCGTCGGCCGGCCGTCGGGCGGCGCTTCGCCCAGGATCGCCTTGCTGAACGTCAATCGCAGCGAAGCGACGTCGGCAACGTGAACGACCTGCGACCAGATGACCTGGCGCCCGGCTGCGCGATTCAGCACACGACCGGAATCGACGCGAAGCGAAACCTGCGTTTCCTCGAACGGAGCCACTTGTCCCGAAGCCGGCGACACCAGCCCGCAGGCGGCGACGGCAATGGCAATGGCGCAGGAAGCGACGGCGAGCAGCGCTCGCCGCCCGCGACAGATGCGCGCAGCAACCGCTCCCGCAGCTTGCTTGGCAGATCTTCGATCTCTCAAAGGCGCTCTCCTCCTGGTCGGTGACAGGGCATGCGCCGTTTCGCGCAACGCGCGCACACGCTGGCCCGCTGCTTCCAGTATAAGCCGGGTTTCCTTCGATCCAAGCCGAAACGGGCGATTGCGAACGAGATTCACGAACTCGGACTCGAACCCCGGAGGAGCGGTTCCGATATTCGCTGCCGAACATACGCCGCGGCGTCAAGGCGCCAACTCATCGGCCGCGTCGCGCCGTCGCTTGATCGGCGCGTGAACGATTCATATCCGCGACCTTCTCCAACCTTCCCAGCCTGACACCACCGATCGCTCGCCGGGGCGTTCGGTCACATCCCGGAATCTCCCAATTTCGCGTCGTGCACCCGATGCTTCATCATGGACATGGTCCGAACGCTGAGAGCGTGAAGGTGACGTCCGAAATGGTGACCTGATCATCACCGCAGGCGGGGGTGACGTCCTGGGCACAGCCGTCGCAGGGCAGGCCGAACGCACTCAGAACGGACGTGACGTCGGAGATCGTGACTTGTCCGTCGCCGCCGGCGGGCACGATGTCGGCTGAGCATGCGGGCGAGCAATTCGCGCCGGCGCAACTCGATCCGTCGCCCTGGTACGTTCCGCCGCAGTCTTCGCAATCCGCTTGCAACACGGACGCCGAGCACGAGCCGTCGGCGTTGCAGCACGCGCCGGTTTGTGGGCCGCAGGGATCGGGCGAGCAGTCGGTGCCGGCGCCAAGGAAGACGGCGCCGGGGATGCCTTCGCAGGTGGCCTGATCGAGTTCGGCGCACCCGCCGCCGCTGGCGCAGCAAGCGCCGACGCCGGCGCACGGATCAGGCGTGCACGTGGTGTTGGGGCCCTGCCATGTGGCGCCGGGGATGCCGACGCAGGTGGCTTCGTCGAGTTCCGCGCAGCCGCCGCCGCTGGCGCAGCAAGCGCCCAGCGGCTGCGGGCAATTGACGCCCGAGCAGAGCACGCCGTCGCCCTGGAACGTGCCGCCGGCGGTGGCGCAGTCTGCTTCATCGACGTCGTCATCGCACGAACCGTCGGGCATGCAGCACGCGCCGGCGGGGAAGCAGACGAAGCTGGTGCAGTTCGTGCCAGCGCCCTGATACAGACCGCCGAAGGTGCAGCAGTTCTGCGCCGACAGATTCGAGCAGCTCTCGGTGCTGGTGAAGCAACATGCGCCGAGGGACGCGAGGCTGCACGTAGTTTCCGCGCCATACCACACGCCGCCCGAGGCGTCGCAATCCATTTCGCGCTCCACCGAACATTGAGTGCCGACGCAGCAACCACCCAGTGGGAAGCATGGCTCGACCTCGGCGCAGGTCGTGGACAAGCCCATGTAGATGGCGCCGATCTCTTCGCAATCAAACTGCGAAAACTGGTCGAGGCACTCGGTTCCGGGTTCGAGGAATGGAACGCAGCACGCGCCTTCGCAGATGACGTCCACGTTGCACTGCGTGCCGAAGCCCGCGAACTCGCCGCCGAGCGCCGCGCACTGCGAGGGGCTGACTGTGCTGCACTGCTGGCCCTGCGAGTCGGCGTAGCAGCAGCCGCCCTGGCAGACGCCGGGCGCGCAGGTCGTGCCGCCGCCGAGGAACAAACCGCCCTGGCTCTCGCAGAGTGATTGATCAAGCGCATCGGAGCAGCCGCCGGGCAGACAGCACGCGCCGGCGCAGGCATCCGGCCGAAACGTCACGCGAATCGCCCAGTCGTTGACGTACTGCTGGGGGATTTCGGACAGTTGCAGCCAGCCTGGGCCTTCGAAGCAGATCTCGTCGCCGCCCGGGCAATCGCGCGCCCAGAGCCACTGATTGGCGCCGGTTCCCGCGGCCGGACCAGCCGCGTCCATCGCCGGCCACGCGTTCGCCGTCACCAGCGGCGGGCAGCACACCGCCGGCAGCGTGCCGAACCCGAACGCGCAGTCGCACGGCGTCGTCGGCGGCTGATTGTGCGACTTGATGCCGATGCCCACGCTGAATTGGTGGCTGCCGTCGTCATTGATCACGATCTGCTCGGGATCGGACGGATCGACCGTCAGGAAAAGGTTGACCGCGCGCACGCCGCCCGGCTGAGGAAGTTCGATGGGCAGAAGTCCCAGGTCCGGGTCCGTTTCAAAGAACGCGACGAGGTTGCCC
The DNA here is from genome assembly GCA_964558095.1 of uncultured Isosphaeraceae bacterium. GTDB lineage: Bacteria > Planctomycetota > Phycisphaerae > Phycisphaerales > SM1A02 > CAZLDF01. Next base: position 8,998 of record CAZLDF010000038.1, read on the forward strand.
GTCTCAGGGTTGCCCGACCAGACGTAATACGACCATTCGGTCGTGGTGGGGTTGTTGTGCGTCTGCGCGAAAATGAATTCCGAAGATTCGATGCAGATCGGGAAGTCCGCGGCGGTAAGCTGATACGTGACCGCGCCGATTTCCGTTTCGACCAGGCCCGGCGGAAGCGTGCCGTTGAAGACCGCGCCGTTCTCGAAGTTGGAATCGGCGTAGGTTCGCTGCTCGGTGTCGCAGAGCGTCCCGCAGCCCTGGCCCCGCGCGCCGCCCGAAGCGTCGAGGACGACCGGGCGCGTTTCGACGCGAAGCAGCGGCCGGAACTTGGCCGGGCAATCGCCCGGTTGATCCGCCTCGACTGCGGGGAGATTCGCTTCAGTGGAACGCGGAGAAGCGGCGCGGGAGCGATCGGGCTCGCCTTGCGTCGATGGGTTGATGGAAATCAGCACGGTCGCCGCCGCTGCAGCCATGCACGCGCCGGCGAGGCCGGCGGATCGCTTGCTCCGCATCATGTCCAGGAACTCCTTCTTTCGTCGCCGGGGCGATGCCCCGCCGCTCCGATCCCTCTGGCCTGCTTCGCATCGATCCCTCCGCAGCGAAGCCCAGGTCGGCACCGCAGCGCAGCACACCGCACGCGCGTGTGCCCCCGCACACCGCCCCCCGCACGCCCGCATGCCCCGCACCCGCCATAGTGTGATCGCCAAATGGCATTCGATCAAGAGAAAAGAACCAACAATCGCCGCCGGGCAAGCCCCGCCGGGCACTCCCCTTGGCGGCCGGCAGCCTGAGGCCCGCCCGCAGCCTCCCCTGCGGACCCCGACGCCTCACATCCTTGGCCGCGGAGTCCGCAACCTCGTGAAATTCGGCTTTCATAGGAGACCGGGCTCAAGACTCCCTTTCGCACGGGGGGGGTGGGAGAGGGCCGGGGTGAGGACTGTCGGACGTGTGGGCCCGGCGGCACACAGCCCGGTCCTTCTGCCCTCGCAAAAAAATCGAGATTCCGCGCGGAATTCTCTTGATGGCCCGCTGCGCGGCGCGGTACGTTGCCCGCGCTCAGGTTGAATCGCAACGGGTGCTATTCAGCTCATGTCTCGCTTGGTGGGAGGCTCCAGCGTGTCCAATCCAAGTGATTCGCTTCGCCGGTCGATGGTCAGCCGCCGCCCGCTCGCGGTGCTGTGCGCGCTGCTGCTCTTCGCTTTTTTCGCCGCCATCCACGCCGCGGCGCAAGAGGGCGGCGACCCCCCCGGCAATCCCCCCGGCGATCCTTACATCGCATCCTCCTCCGGCGACATGGACGGCGATGACAACCCCGACACCGTCAAAGCCAAACCCGATGGCTCCGGCGGCGGCGCCGCGCCGGGCGAGAGCCGCATCACCAGCGGCTCGACCGGCAACCTCATCGTCAAGATCGAAGGCAGCCACAGCAACGACCTCTTCGGCTCATCCGTCGCCGTCATCGGCCCCGACGCAGGGGGGGGCGGCCTGCGCCACCTGCTCGTCGGCGCGCCGCTGGCCTCCGGCGACGGCCGGGCGTACTTCTTCGCCGGGCCGTTCGATGGGCAAGGGGGGGGCGGTTCGCTGATTGCCGCGACGGCGGCGCAGTTCACGCTCCGCAGCATCTTCGGCCTTTCCGATCAGCCGCTCTTCGACGACCACCACTTCGGCGGCAAGGTC
>CAZLDF010000039.1:0-6731 GCA_964558095.1 uncultured Isosphaeraceae bacterium
GCTCGAAAGGCGATCGCGCGGGCGTGAAGTTGATCTCAAGCTGGCACTGGCTCGACCTTTCCGTCCCTTCGCCATGATCGATTTGAATTCTCACCCCCGCCCTACCGCCTATTGGGAGTGATTGCAGATGAACCGGCACGATGAACAGCAATTCCTTTCAGCATCCGTTTCGAGGCGCTCGTTCCTCGCGTCCATCGGCGCGGGGCTTGCGGCGTTCGGATGGAACCCGGCGCTGAGCGCGCTCGTGCCCCTGCAGGACACGATCAATCCGCTCGAGTCCTATCCCGATCGCGCGTGGGAGCGCGTCTATCGCGACCAGTACGCCTACGACCGGTCGTTCACGTGGGTGTGCGCCCCCAACGACACGCACATGTGCCGCCTGCGCGCGTTCCTTCGCAACGGCGTGATCATTCGCACCGAACAGAACTACGACCACGACCGCTGCGGCGACCTCTATGGCAACACCGCGACCAAGGCGTGGAATCCCCGCGGCTGCCTGAAGGGATACACCTTCCACCGGCGCGTGTATGGACCCTATCGACTCAAGGGGCCGGTCGTTCGCAAAGGTTGGAAGCAATGGGCGGATGATGGATTTCCTTCGCTGTCCGACTCGCCGAACCTGCGAAGCAAGTACATGTTCGACGATCGCGGGAGCGACGATTTCGTCCGCGTGAGTTGGGACGAGGTCTATCGCTACATCGCGATGGGGATGCGCGCGGTTGCGAGCACCTATTCCGGCGACGACGGCAAACGGCGCCTGCTCGCCGATGGCTATGACCCGGTTCTGCTCACCCACTGGCACAACGCCGGCACGCGCACCATCAAGCTCGGCTCGAACCTCCCGCTGCACGGGCTGATCGGCAAGTTCGGCATCTACCGATTCGCCAACATGCTCGCGCTGCTGGATGCGAGTGTGCGCGGCGTCTCGCCCGAAGCAGCGCAAGGCGCGCGCGACTGGAACGAATACACCTGGCGCGGCGACCAGGCGCCGGGAACGCCTTACGCAACCGGCCTGCAAGGTTCGGACATGGACTTCAACGACCTGCGCTTCTCCAAGTTCGTTCTCCAGATCGGCAAGAACCTCGTCGAGAACAAAATGCCGGAGAGCCACTGGCTCAACGAAATCATGGAGCGCGGCGGCAAGCTCGTCTGCGTCACGCCCGACTATTCCGCACCGAGCGCCAAGGCGGATTACTGGATCGGCACGCGACCGGGGCTCGGCGACCTCGCTGTGCTTCTGGCGATACTGCGCATCATCATCGACAACCGCTGGTACGACGAAGCGTTCGTCAAGCAGTTCACCGATCTGCCGCTGCTCGTGCGGACCGACACGCTCAAGCGGCTGCGCCCGCAGGACGTGTTCGCCGACTATCAACCCAGGTCGCTGCGCGACGGCCCCAGCTACAAGGTCCAGGGCCTCACGGACGAGCAGCGAACCCGCATCGGCGACTTCTGCATGTGGGACCCGAAGCGGAACGCGCCCGTGGCGATCACGCGCGACGAGGTCGGCGCGAAGCTCGGCTTCGATCCGGCGCTCGAAGGCGAGTTCACGGTGAAGACCGTTGACGGCGAGTCCGTCGCCGTGATGACCATCTTCGAAATGTACCGCAGGCATTTGAAGGACTACGACGCCACGACGGCCGCGGAAATCGCCGGCACGGAAGCGCACCTGATCGAGCGGCTGGCGAAAGACTTCGCGACCATCAAGCCCGCGGCGATTCACTTCGGCGAGGGCATCAACCACTACTTCCACGCCACGCTTCACAATCGTGCGTGCTTCATTCTGTGCGCGCTGACGGGGAACATGGGCAAGCACGGCACGGGTTGCTATGCGTGGGCGGGCAACTACAAGGGCGCGCTCTTCCAGGCCTCGCCGTGGAGCGGGCCGGGCGTCGGCGCCTACAAGGACGAAGATCCGTTCCATCCTGTCCTCGATGAGAACGCTGAGCTGACGCATCACGATTTGCACCACTACGCCTCGGGTGAAGAACCAAGTTACTGGGCGCATGGCGAGAAGATTCTGCGGGTGAGAACGCCGCAGGGCGAGAAGACCTTCACCGGCACGACGCACCTTCCCACGCCGACGAAAGTCATCTGGTACAACAACGCCAACTTCATCAACCAGGCGAAGTGGGTCTATGAGATCATCACCAATGTTCTGCCGAAGGTGGACATGGTGATCGATCAGCAGGTGGAGTGGACGGGCTCGGCTGAGTATTCTGACATCATCGTGCCCGCGAATTCGTGGGTGGAATTTCAGGACATCGAATGCGGCGGGTCGTGCTCGAACCCGTTCCTTCAGGTCTGGGGCGGCGACGGAATCGCGCCGGTCTATGACTCGCGCGACGACGCCGAAATCTTCGCCGGCGTCGGTCGCGCGCTGACCGATCTGACCGGCGAGCGCCGATTCGCCGACTATTGGAAATTCATCACCGAGAAAAAGGCTCGCGTCTATATGCAGCGAGTGTTCAACTGCTGCACGACGACGCGCGGCAAGGACGGCCCGTACAACGTTCAGAAATTGCTCGCCGGCGAATACGGCGGCGAACCGGGCGCGGCGCTTATGCTCTTCCGCACCTACCCGCGCGTGCCCTTCTATGAGCAGGTGCACGACAACATTCCGTTCTACACCGACTGCGGCCGCGTCGCGGCGTATTGCGATCTCGACGAAGCCATCCAGGCCGGCGAAAACCTGATCGTCCATCGCGAAGCCGTCGAAGCCACGCCGTACCTGCCGAACGTCATCGTCTCGACCAGCGAGTTCATCCGGCCGAACGACTTCGGCATCCCGCTCGACGAGATGGACGCCGATCTGCGCAGCGTGCGCAACGTGAAGCTGCCGTGGGATCGCGTGAAGGCGACGGTCAATCCGTTGTGGGAACAGGGATTCCGATTCTTCTGCTCGACGCCCAAGAGCCGCCATTCCGTTCACTCGTCGTGGACGACGGTTGACTGGCACTGGATGTGGTCGTGCAACCACTCGGACACGCGCCGCCGCGACAAGCGCATGCCGGGCATCGCCGACAGGCAGATTCAGATGAACCCCGACGCCGGTCGCGACGCCGGCCTGCATGAAGGCGACTATGTCTTCGTCGATGCCAATCCGGCGGATCGGCCGTATCGCGGCTGGAAGGAAACGGACTTCCGCTACCGCGCGTTTCGCTGCATGGTGCGCGTGAAGTTCAATCACGCGCTGCCGTATCACTTCACGATCCTCAAACACACGGGGTGGATCGCGTCGGAACGCAGCGTGCGGGCGCACGAATCGCGGCGGGACGGCCGCGCCCTGGCTGAAGGCACCGGCTATCAGGCCAGCTATCGCTATGGATCGCACCAGTCGATCACCCGCAACTTCCTGCCGCCGATGCATCAGACCGATTCGCTGTTCCACAAGAAGACCGGCGGCATGGGATTCACATTCGGATTCGACGTGGACAACCACGCCATCAACACCGTGCCCAAGGAAACCCTCGTGCGCATCACCAAGGCGGAAGACGGCGGCATCGGCGGCAAGGGCACCTGGAAACCCGCGACGACCGGCTTCGGCCCCGTCGGCCAGTCCGCGGTGAACCAGGCTTATCTCGCGGGAACATTGACGATTGTCCAGGGCTGAATCCAACACAACAGGTGCGACCACCATGAAGCTGACTGATCCGTCACATCACCACCACCACGACGAACACGAACACGCGACGCTTCCGCCGTGGATGCGCCCGGCGGAACCAGACCATCCGATGATGATCGACGGCGGGGTGACGAGCGGCGACGCCGCATTGATGCTCCGCTGCATGGTCGAGGAGTATCTGCTCGCCGGTCACGCGCCGCAGGCAATCCTGGCGATGTGCGAGAACGCGGAGTATCAGGCGTTTCACGCAGCGATGCACTCGCTTGGCCGCGACCGCGCCGCCGCCATCATCTCCGACGCCGCCAAACGAGTCGGCCATCATCACGTTCAGTTCTCTGAATCCACGGCGACGGCGCAGGCGACGACGCTCACGATCAGCGCCCCCGCCGGCGCCGCCACGCATTGAGAAGGTGCTCCATGTCTGAAGTTCACAATTGGCAACTTGGCAGACCGATGCAGTATCCCTACGAGGAATCGCATCCCCGGCTGCAGTTCGCCTTCGTCTTCAACATCAACCGCTGCATCAACTGCCAGACGTGCACCATGGCGTGCAAGAGCACGTGGACGTTCAGCCGCGGGCAGGAGAACATGTGGTGGAACAACGTCGAAACCAAGCCCTTCGGCGGCTATCCGCACAACTGGGATTCCAAACTGCTCGGCATGCTCGAAGAGCACAATCCCGGCGGCCAATACTGGTCTCGGTCGGGCCAGGATCACGAGTCGCCCTACGGGCGCTTCGAGGGCATGACAATCTTCGAAGCGGCTGAAGGACACTCCGGCCCCGACGGGCCCCGCCGCGCCATCGGCTATGCGCCGACGGCCGAAGAATGGGAGTCGCCGAACATCCACGAAGAATCCGCGACCGGCGCCGCGTGGAGCGGGCGCAACTTCGGTTCCAGCACGCAACTGCCGGAACACAAGGTCTGGTACTTCTATCTCGCGCGCCTGTGCAATCACTGCACCTATCCGGCGTGCCTGGCCGCATGTCCGCGACAGGCAATCTACAAGCGCCCGGAAGACGGCATCGTGCTCATCGATCAATCGCGATGCCGCGGCTATCAACGCTGCGTCGAGGCGTGCCCGTACAAGAAGTCCATGTTTCGCCCGTCCACCGGCACAAGCGAAAAGTGCGTCGGCTGCTATCCGCGCATCGAAGGCAAAGACCCCGAACTCAGCCCCAACGGCGAGCCTTGCGAAACCCGCTGCATGACCGCGTGCCCGGGCAAGATTCGCCTGCAGGGACTTGTCAGCATCGACGAGCAGGGCCGATGGGCCGAGGACCCGCGCAATCCCATTTACTACCTCGTGCGCGAGCGCAAGATCGCGCTGCCGCTGTATCCCCAGTTCGGCACCGAACCCAACGGTTTCTACATCCCGCCGCGCTGGGTGCCGCGGTCGTACCTGCATCAGATGTTCGGCCCGGGCGTCGAAAGCGCGATCGAGCAATATTCCTGCCCGGATCGCGAACTGCTCGCGGTGTTGCAGCTTTTCAGAACGACGCGCCAGATCATCTTCCGGTTCGAGATCGAGCAGGGACCGAAGGTCGCGGAGATCGACGTCACCATGCCCGACGGGTCCACGAAAACGCAGCACATCTTCAACGACACCGTGATCGGGTTCAACAAGTTCGGCCAGGAAGTGACGCGCGTCACCATCGAAGAACCCACTTTCGAACGGCCCGCGGACCTTCACCCCAACAGCATCTGACCCCCCCCTTGCTGTGTCTTGTCCCCCTTGCGCCCGCCGCGCATGCGGGCCTTCCAGTTTGCGGAGCACCACGATGACATGCTGCTCGAACCAACTGAACGAATTGATGATGGCTCGTCAGGTTGTCGCGACGGCGCTGGCCAGCGCGCTGGCGGACCCCCTTTCCCCGCAGGCGCGCCGCGGCGAGGGACTCGATTCACGCATCATCGAAACCGCGTGGGAAGTCGTGTGCGAGGCGCATGCTGAATTGCCGGCGACGGAGCTCGGCATCGGCGAGCGCCGGCCGCACGAGGCGAGCGTCGCCGCGCTTGGCCAGTGGCTTCACACCGCGCGGGCGATTCGCGAGTCCTGCTGGCAGCGAATCTTCGGACTCGTCGTTTCGCGCAAGTGCCCGCCCTACGAGACCGAGTATTGCCCGTCGAAGGACACCACGCACCGCGCGCAGGAAATGGCGGACATCGCCGGCTTCTATCACGCGTTCGCGCTTACGCCGGGCAGGGCGCATCCCGAACGCATCGACTGCATTTCGCTGGAGATCGAATTCATCGCGTTCGTCCTGGCGCGATGGCAGGCGGCCGCCGGTTGCGATTGTCATCACGCGCACGCACAAACGTGCAAGGACGCGCTCGCCGCGTTCGTGCGCGATCACCTGGGTTGGTGGGCGCCGACGTTCGGCCGGCTGCTGGAACAGCACGCCTTCGATTGCGCCGCGGCCGCGCCGAGCGACGAACAGCTCCCCATGCGGCTGCTCGCGGAAACCGGCAAGGTGCTTTGCGCCTGGGTCGCGATGGAGCGCTCGCTGAGCGGCGTCGCGCCCAGCCGGCGCATCATCTCGCCGGCCGTGGCGCAGCAGGAACCCGGCGATCCGCAGTGCGGCGACTGCGATTCGTGCGACGACCTGGCTGCGGATCAATCCGCGACGGCGAGCGGTCTTGCGCCATCGCGTCCCATGTGAGCGAGCCGCGCCTCGCGCCGCTATCGGCGAACTTGTCGGGTCTGCTCATCAAGATGTCTCAGATGCTCGCGCGCCGATTCAAGCTGCGGATCAAGATCGAGCGCGGCTTCAAAGCACTGTCGTGCGTCTTCCCATCGACCGCAGCGCGCGTGGAGCAAACCCACGCTGTTGTGGAGGTTCGCGTCAGACGGCGCAAGCCTGAGCGCTTCTTCCGCCGGCGATTGCGATTCGACGCATCGACCCGCTGCCACGAGCGCCGTTGCCAGCCGCCAGTGCCCCGCGGGTGAATCAGGATCGAGTTTGATCGCAATCGCGAGTTCTTCAGCGGCGTCGGCGAACCGACCCGTGTTCAGCAGCACTTGCGCCAGCGACAGCCGCACGCGCATCCGCTGGGGATCCAGCTTAACCGCGGCTTCATAGTGCGCCTGCGCCGCCTCGTCGCGG
>CAZLDF010000040.1:0-3015 GCA_964558095.1 uncultured Isosphaeraceae bacterium
CAGCATGCGCTTGGTGTCATCGACGCTCCAGGCGCGGGCGGCCAGCGCGCTGAAGATGACGTCGCCTTCCACAGGTTCGACCGGCAGCACGAAACCGCTCAGCCGATCGCCGGTGATCGGGATCGTGCGCGACTGCGCGAAGATGGGCCACACGACCGTGAGGAGCGGAGCGAAGCAGGCCAGCGCGATGAGCGCCATGCGAAGCCGGCACTTCGTTGCCCCGCGGTTTCTTTCAATGCGCCTTCTCACGGCGCGGCGGATGCTACAGCATGGAAAGACCTGCGGCAATTCGCCCGTTTGCCAGCCGCGCGCGGCACGGTCCGCCGGTCCGCAGCGCACACGTTGCCCTGCGGGACAAAGTGTGGCGCCCGAGGACTTCACTCCGCAAACATGGCGTCGATGAATGAATCGGGATCGAAGGGCTCGACGTCGTCGGGCGTTTCGCCCACGCCGACGAGTTTGACAGGCACATCAAGCTCATCGCGGATCGCCAGGACGATGCCGCCCTTGGCGGTGCCGTCGAGTTTGGCGAGAAAGATGCCGGTGACGTTGATGGCCTGCTGAAACAGCCGCGCCTGCTGCAATGCGTTCTGCCCCGCCGTGGCGTCGAGGACGAGGAGCACCTCGTGCGGCGCGCCGGGAATCTTCTTCGCGACCACGTCGCGAATCTTCGTGAGCTGGCGCATGAGGTTCTGCTGCGTGTGCAGCCGTCCGGCGGTGTCGATGAGCAGCACATCGACCTGGCGCGCCAGCGCCGCCTCCGCGGCGTCGAAGGCGACCGCCGCGGGATCAGCACCCGCGCCGCCGCGCACGAGATCGACGCCCAGCCGCTGCGACCAGATGGCGAGCTGCTCCACCGCGCCGGCGCGAAACGTGTCGGCCGCCGCGAGCAGCACCGTGCGCCCGTCGTCGCGCAGCGACTTGGCGATCTTGGCGACGCTCGTCGTCTTGCCCGAGCCGTTGACGCCCGCGACGAGCATCACCGTCGGCTTTTCGTGCGCCACCGCCAGGCGCCGATCGACGTTCGCCAGTCGCGACTTCAACCGGGTCTTGAGGAATTCGTACGCGTCTTCGCCGCGGGACACTTCGCCCCTGCGGAATTCCCGGCGCAGTTCGTCGATGATGCGCGTGGTCGTGGTCGTGCCGACGTCGGACTTGATCAGCGCCGCTTCGATGTCGTCGATGAGCTGTTCGCTGAGGCTGCGCCCGAAGAGCAGGCCGCGAAGGCCGCTTCCCAGCGCTTGGCGCGTGCGAGCCAGCCCCTTCTTGACGGCGCCGATGGTTGCGTGAAACAGACCCATGGCGTCGTTGTCACTCTCCGCCGGCGTTCTCGACCGTCGCGGCGGCGGATTCCAGCCGCTCGCGATGGGCGCGATAAATCTTGTCCAGCACGCCGTTGACGAACAGCGGCGATTTCTCCGTGCTGAATTCCCGCGCCAGCTCGACCGCTTCGTTGATCACCGCCTTGGGCGGATTGAGCCCGCTCATCAGCTCGTGATAGGCCAGGCGCAGAATGCTGCGATCGATCACCGGCTGGCGATGCGTGGGCCATTCCGGCGTGAGCGCTGCGACGGCGGCGTCGGCTTCATCTCGCCGCGCCCAGGCGTCCTGCGCCAACGACAAACCCGCTTCGAAGCATGCTTCGTCGAGTTCGGCTGCGTGCAGCGATTCCACGACCGTGTCCAGCGCCGCTTCGCCCGCCGCGTCGAGCTGGTACAGCACAAGCAAAGCGCAGCGACGGATGTTTCGCGAGAGGCGCATGTCAGTCCAGCGCCTCCTCGCCGCGCAATGACCGAATCGTGCGGGCGACTTCGATCGCGGCATTCATGGCTTCTTCGCCCTTGTTGCCTGAGTCGCCACCGGCGCGGGCACGCGCCTGTTCGATGTTGTCGCACGTCAGAACGCCCAGCGTCACGGTGGCGCCGCTCAGGCACAGCTCCATCAGCCCGTCGATCACTGCGCGGATGAGGTGCTGATCGTGCGACGTTTCGCCTTTGATGATGCATCCGAGCGCGACGATGGCGTCGAATGCTTCGTCGGCGTCGCTCGCCGCCGCGTGCGCGATCGCGACCAGTTCCCATGAGCCGGGCGCTTCGAGGACGCGCAGGTTTCGCGATTGGCCGCCGGCGGCGCGAAAGGCTTCGATCGCCCCCTTTCGCAGCGTATCGGTCACTTCACAGTGATAGCGGCTGACCACGACGCAGATGCGCAGGTCCGATGCGTCCAGGGCGACTGCCGATTCCTTCGTTGGCTTCATAGGGAGCGCAATGCGTCTTTCCAAAGAGCGGAGACCCGCATCCTACGTCGATCGAGGAAATGGTTCAACGCGCTCTCGTCCCATCGCCCAATCACCCGGACCTTCGCCCCCCCGAGGACTCAGGTTCGGCGTGCGAACTTGATCACCCGCTCACCCGCTCATTCACTTACTACCATGGCGCCATGAAGCGCCTGTTCATGCGACTGGTCACCGCGATCCAGCTTACACGGCTGACGATCGCGTTCGGCGCGATCAGCGACATCTGGTTCATCATCCTGCTGACGCGCGCGGACGCCGACTACGTCATGGTGCCCGCGCACGGCATGCCGCTGGGGACGGCCCTCGCCGCCGGCGCGATTGTCGCCATCGGCCTGTTCGCTTATGGCGCTTCGCTCAACGACATCCTCGATGTCCGCCACGACGCGATGTTCAGCCCCGAGCGACCGATCCCCGCCGGGCGCATCCGATTGGGTCAGGCTGTTGTGGTGACTGTGGGAAGCCTGATGGTGGCGGTGCTGGCGGCGAGCGTGCTGGGCGAATGGTCGCCGCGCATCACCATGCTTTCCGCCACGGGCATTCTGTTTTACAACGCGACGGGCAAGCACATCCCGGCGGTGGGAGTCGTGACGCTCGGTCTCGTCCACGCGGCGCACATGTTCATCCCCAACCACCAGCTTACGTTCACGCTGCCCGTCTGGCTGGTGTTCACACATTCGCTGGTGATCGCTGCTCTGGTTCACGTCTTCGAGGACAAGCGG
>CAZLDF010000041.1:0-3210 GCA_964558095.1 uncultured Isosphaeraceae bacterium
ACTACAAGCGGCCGCACAACTTCGGCCGGGTCGAGGACAGCGTGATTCGTCAGCGCAGCGGGGGCGTGGCGATCCATCAGCACCTGGCCCACGATCGCGCGCGGAGATGTCCGCACCGCGATGCATCCAGGTGCCGGTTCGTCCGACTTGGAGCGTCGGGGTACCGACTCGTCCGACGCGGAGCGTTTGGCTACTTGCTCGAACCACCGCAGGCCTGTTTGGTGGGCAGTCAGGTATCCCGCGTAGCCAAGCGTTCCGGCGCTGAGCAGTCGCCGATGCGCCAATCGGATGTGTCGATCGACGACACGCGGATCAGACCATGACATCTCCGAAGGGAAGATGACTTGATCGAGCCAGTCCAGCAGCTCCAGGCCGTCGCAGCCGATGGATTCGATCTGCGGCAGGTGCAGATGCGCATCGATGAACCCCGGACAGATGATGCACTGCGGCCCGCCGAGGTCGGGCTTGCCCCGCGGCGAGCCGTGCTCGACCTGCGCGATGCGGCCGCCCTCGACGCCGATCCATCCCGGTTGCGGCCGGTGCTGCGGATCGATGAGCAGACGTCCCTGAATCAGCATGCGGGTCTCAAGAATCGGCTGAATTCCGACGAGACAGGTGGGCCGCGGCGTGTTTGTCCATCCGCCGGGCGTCCCCTAGTATGCCCGCACCGCGGCGGCATCGGCAAACAGGGGTGAGCCGCTGCGGAATTCCGAGACAACAGGCTGGGTGCAACCATCGCGGCGAGCGCCACAACGATCCTTCCCCGGAAAGTGCCATGACCACCATGACCCCCCCCGAGAAGAGCCCCGAGAAAGCCCCTCAGTCGCGCCCCGACTCTTTCGACAAGGGCCTGGCCAACGTCACCGCCGCCGAGTCGGAGATGTCGTTCATCGACGGCGAGAAGGGGATTCTCGAATACGTGGGCATCGACATCGATGCGCTCGCTCGCCTCAGCAACTTCGAGGAAGTCGTCTATCTGCTCTGGAACCGCCGCCTGCCGACGCGCAGCGAACTGGCGACGTTCAGCAAAACGATTCGCGACGCCTACGACTTGCCCGAACAGGTGCACGAGCTGATCCGCGTCATGCCGCGCGATGCCGCGCCCATGCACGCGCTGCGCACTGCCGTCTCGGCGCTGGGCATGTATGACGGGCAGGCCGACGACGTTTCCGAAGAATCGAACCGCCGCAAGGCCGTCACGCTGCTGGCGCAGACGCCCGCGATCATCGCTGCGTTCGATCGCCATCGCAAGGGCAAGGACTTCGTCAAGCCCGATCATTCGCTGGGCATCGCCGGCAGCTTCATCAGGATGCTCACAGGCAAAGCGCCGACGGACACCATGCAGCGAGCGCTCGACGTCTGCCTCATTCTGCACGCCGACCACGGGCTCAACGCCTCGACGTTCGCCGCCCGCGTGACGATCTCGACGCTCAGCGACATGTATTCGGCGATGACGACCGCCATCGGCACGCTCAAGGGCCCGCTGCACGGCGGGGCCAACGAAGCCGTGATGCACATGCTCGAGGAGATCGGCGACATCTCCAACGTCGATGCCTACGTCAACGACAAGTTCGCACGGAAAGAAAAGGTCATGGGCTTCGGCCACCGCGTCTATAAGGCCTACGACCCGCGCGCCACCTACCTGAAAACCTTCGCCCGGGAACTCGCCAAAGACACCGGCAACGAAAAGCTCTATGAGATGAGCGCCCGCATTGAGCAGATCATGGAGAAGGCCGTCGCCTCCAAGGGCATCTATCCCAACGTCGATTTCTATTCCGCGACGACGTACTACTCGCTGGGGCTGGACATCGACCTGTTCACGCCGATGTTCGCGATGTCGCGCATCGCAGGCTGGGCGGGCCACTGCATCGAGCAGCTTTCCGACAACCGCCTCATCCGCCCGCGAGTGCAATACATCGGCCCGCACAACTCGCCATACGTGCCGGTCGAGAAGCGGTGAACCCGTTCCAGCTCCCTCTCCCTTCGGGAGAGGGCCGGGGTGAGGGCGGTGCGTTCAATCGCGATCGCGAGACATCAGAGTTCTCCCGCAAATCGCGTTGGCGCCGCCGCCAGGCCGCAACGAGCGAGTTATCCACCGCCTGAATCGCCGGCTTGTGCCCCTGCGTGAACCTGCGACAATGATCGCGGAAAGGCGCCGGCGAGCACTCGATGCGCCGGCGACGGGGGTTCCTTTCACAGAGCGTGCGAGCGGGAGAAAGCTCGATGGTGCTTTCGGCTCGTTACCCAACAGAAAGGAGTTGAGCCACATGAACACTTCTCGAATCCTCTTCGCAATCGGGGGGACGGCGGTCACCGCGGCGGCGCTCGCGGCAGCGCTCGGCCTGGCGCCGCAATCACAAACCCCAACCCGCACGCAGCCGTCCAAACCGGTCATGCAGTCGTCCTCCACCGACCTCGCCGCGGTCGCCCGGACCATCGTCAACGAATCCGCCGGGATTCGTTATGACGAACTCGTGTTGATCGAGGGGGGGGCACGCGACCTCAAGCTGCTCGAGAACATCGCCGTCGAAGTCCGCAAGCTCGGCGCGCATCCGCTGATCGTCCTTCAAAGCGAGCAGCTCATCAAGGACTCCTACACCAAGGTGCCGGAGAAGTTCGACACCCAAGTGCCGAAGTTCGCCGAGGAGCTTTCGCAGATCATCAACGCGAAGATTTCCGTCGCGTTCGATGAAACGCCGAATCTGCTCGCCGACGTCTCCACCACGCGCATGACCAATCGCACCAAGGCGCTGGAGCCGATCTACGAGCAGCTTCTCGAACGCGGCGTGGTGCAGGTCCACCTCGGCAACGGGCTGTATCCCACGCCAACGCTCGCGTCACAGTTCGGCATTCCGCAGGACGAGCTCTCCAAGATCTTCTGGTCCGGCGTGAACACCGATTACGCAGCGCTCCAGAAGACCGCGACAAAGCTCCAGACGACGCTCGGCGCGGGCAAGCAGCTCAAGATCACCGCCGCCAACGGAACAAACCTCACGCTCGACATCACGCAGCGCCAGGTCTTCGCGAGCGACGGCGTGGTGTCCGAAGAAGACCGCTACGCGATGGGGCCCGCCTGTCAGGTCTGGCTCCCCGCCGGCGAAGTCTATTTCACGCCCGTTCCCGGCAGCGCCACCGGCACGTTCGTCGCCGACAACTTCTTCTATCAAGGCCAGCCCATCAAGAACCTCAAGCTCGAATTCAAGAGCGGCA
>CAZLDF010000042.1:0-2898 GCA_964558095.1 uncultured Isosphaeraceae bacterium
CATTCCGCGCGATGCGCCGTTCGCCCTCACCAGCCCCGCCGAGCGCGGCGCGCTGTGGCGCAAGCTCTGGCTTCGCACGATCTTCCGCGCCGCCAAGGCGAAGCTTCGCGGCCACGTTTGACATGAGCGAGCGACGAACGAGCCCCACGCGCGAGCGTGGGTCGTGGGTGGCCAGTGATCGACTCGATGCACGCGTTCGAGGGGCGCACCCACGTAACGACAGCGCGCGTTGGGGTTTCATCCCTCCGCTGGCGCGGAGGGCTCGTCCTCATCCGTTATCCGGTCATCCGATTCTTGAGTCGCGGGACTGCGGTGCCGATAAGCAGAGTGCCGCCCGTCGATTGGGTTCGATGGGAGCCAGGCTGTCAATGTTGGACCACTGCTCTTTGCCGGGACGCGAATGTCCGCGCGATTGCTGCTGTTGCCTCTGTTGATCTTGCTCGCGGCCAGCGCCGCGCTGGTGTTGCGCACGCCGTCGGAGGGTGGCGATCGGCGGCCCGGCGACGTCGATGCCTCCATCGGGGCGGTGCGCGACGCGGACAGTTCATCGAATGCCCACGAAGAGATCCTCGCATCGCCCGCGACCGCCGGCGAGCGCGAAGTTGGCGATCGAAGTCGCGCCGCCATCTCGCCGCACCCAGCCCGTCCCGCGGTGACGACGAACCCTGGCGCGAACGCTGACGCTGAGGCCCCGGCCGCCTCATCGTCTGTCGCGGCGGCCGCCGCCGGCGGCGCGACCAAGTCCGCCGCGGCCGCCAGCGCCGCGGACCCAAACGAAAGCAGCGGTCGCGATCAGCACAAGCTTCCGAAATCATCGCTGGATCGCCTCGACGCCGGCCTAGCGCTCGGCGACGAGCCTTCGACCGGCGCGCTATCCGCAATCGACGCCGATCCGGCGGAGTCGCGCTGGCCGAGCGAAGTTGTGCGGCCGGACGACGAAGAACTGCCCAGCGTCAGCGCTTCCATCGTCGGCTTTCGTGTGAACTACGCAGACGCGATCCCCAGGCATCTAGTCGTCCACTTCGACGTCGATGTGCGCAACGAGGAGGAGGAGTCGCCGCAGCAGATCAACGTCGCGGTGTACGTGCGCAACGAAGCGGTGCGCCTGCCGCGGCAGATTCCCTGGCCCTCGCGCAAGTTCGTGCCGGATGATTCCGAGCTTGTTCGCGAGCGGCGTGCGGAGGTGCTCGGCAAGGATGACGCCGGCGGCGTTCCGTTTCGGCGCGTGCTGCTGGAGCGATTGCGACTGGAGGAGCAATCCGGCGCGTCGATCGAAGGCGTGCTGCACATCGATCGCGTGGCGCAGCATGAAGCCTGGGAGCGCGGCACGCTTTCGCCCTACAGCTTCGGCGAATACGAAATCTGGCTCTTCGACGACGACGGCAGGCTGCTGTTCGAACGCCGGTACGCGTCGATTCCATAGCGGCCGCGACTGCCGCCGACGATGGCGGACGCTACGATGTCCGCTGTGATGAAACGGCGGCATTTCGGCGGGCGGCAGCGGAGCGGGCGCGCCGCAAGCGCGCGCGGCCAATCGCTGACAATCGTGCTGGCGATCCTGGCGCTCATCACCGCCGCGGCGCTTGGATGGCGGATCACGTCAACGTGGTTCGCCACGACGCCAACGCCCGCGGAGCATGCGGCGGCGTTTCGCGCCCGCAGCGGCGCCGCGGCGGAACGCGGCGCGGATGCCGCCCTCGCCGCCGCGAGCACGCGCGGCGCAGGCACGCCGCTCTTTGAAGACGCAGCGCCGGCGCTCGGGATCGAGTTTCATCATGACAGCGCCACTCGCGGCAACTACTTGCTCCCCGAACAACTCGGCCCGGGCTGCGCGTTCATCGACTATGACGACGACCGCGATCTTGACGCGTTCGTCGCCGGCGGCGGCGCGATCATCGACGACGGCCCCCCTCAGACTTGCCGATTGTTCCGCAACGACGGCGACCGCTTCGCCGACGTGACTGTCGCATCAGGCATCGCGGCTGTGGCCGGACCCGCTTACGGCGTCGCGTGCGCGGATTACGACAACGACGGCGACGTTGACATCTTCATCGGCCGCCTCGGAGCGAACGAACTGCTTCGCAACAACGCCGACGGGACGTTCACCGCCGTCGGCGCGAGCGCCGGTCTCGCCGACGCCTCCTTCAGCATGAGCGCCGTGTTCTTCGATTACGACCGCGACGGCTGGCTCGATCTGTACGTCGCGAACTACGTCGATTGGTCCGCCGCCGCGGAAGAGGCGTGCTTCTCAATTCAGGGCACGCGCGATTACTGCAGTCCCACGACGTATGAGCGCCCGTCGCGCGATCTGTTGTACCGAAACCGCGGCGACGGCGGTTTCGAAAACGTCTCGCAGCGAGCCGGCATCGCAAGCGAGCGCGGCAACGGACTCGGCGTCGTCGCGGCCGACTTCGACGACGACGGCTGGATCGATCTCTACGTCGCCAACGATCAATCGCCCGCGTTTCTCTGGAAGAACAGACGCGACGGAACGTTCGAGAACATCGCGCCGATCGCCGGCTGCGCCTACGACGGCCGGGGAGTCGCGATCGCGGGCATGGGCGTTGCGTGCGAGGACATTGACGGCGATCGCGATCTCGACCTCCTTGTCACCAACATCAGAGATCAATACCACCTGGTGCTGGAGAACGACCGCGGCTACTTCGAGGATCGCTCGCTGGATCGCGGCATGTCGCCCTGGAGCATTCCCGCCACGGGTTTCGGCGTCGCGCTGTTTGATCAGAACAACGATGGCGAGCTGGACGCGTTCATCGCCAACGGCGACGTCAATCTGGGCGGATCGGCCCCGGAATCCGACAACCCCTATGCGCAGCCCAATCATTTTCTTCGATTAATCAACGGCCGCTTCGTCGATGCGTCCGCGGAGTCCGGCGCTGC
>CAZLDF010000043.1:0-12281 GCA_964558095.1 uncultured Isosphaeraceae bacterium
AACGGCACCCTCAACCTCTTCGGCGGCACCACCAGCGGATTCGCCCAGAGCTTCGGCAACAGCACGTTCAACATGGCGGGGGGTTCAGCGCTAGGGATCATCGCCCATGATGGCAGCAGCTTCCACATGGCTGCGGGTTTAGTCACCTCACAAGTACAGGCAAGGGATGGAAGCTCCCTAAGCGTCGAGGGCGGGTCGATAGAGTCCTTCGTCAATTGCTACGATTCAAGCACCCTCTCCATCTCTGGCGCCGACGTCGAATTCGACGTCAGTTCCAACGACTCCAGCACACTCTTCATGTCCGGCGGCTACGTCAACCGCTTCGGTGAAGCGCACGACACGAGCACGTTCACCCTCTCCGGCGGCACGCTCAATCAGGGTTTCCGCGCGTTCGATCAATCCAACATCATCATCGAAGCCTGGGACTTCTCCTACGCGGGCGGCGACATTGACTTTGCCGCGGGAGAGACGGAACTGATCCTCACCGCCGACGACCCGATCTTCTCCACCATCGTCAATCCATTCGACACCACATTCAACGACTCGTGGCGCTACATCGACTCGCTCATGATGACCTACGCAGGGGGGGCGACCGACAGCTTCAACTTCTACGGCCACATCGACAACTTCCCCACCGGCCAGCACACGCCGTGGACAGGGACAGTCACGCTTCGCCTGATGCCCGCTCCCCCGGCGGGCGCGGTGTTGCTTGGCTTGGCGCTGTTTGTTCGGGGTCGCCGGCGGCGGTAGCCTCGCCGCACGCCGCCAGAATCAAGCCTCAAACCGCGATATTCTCAGACCTTCCGCTGGTGGTCCGCCCATTCCCGAGGAATGGTCTTGGATTGCCCCGAGACTGCGGTACACTCTGCGAATCGGGTCCTGGTAGGAGGAGCGGCTGTGACTGCACTGCGAACAACGATATGCCGCCGGGGCTGCGCGGCTGCGCTGGGGGCGATCCTTCTTTTTGGCGGGCACCGCGCCGCGGCCAGCACGGTCGCGGACATGACGGCCGCCGAGATCGCCGACCACGCAGGGCAGGTGATCGAAGGCGTAGTGACGAGCACACGATCGTACTGGACGGCGTCCCCCACAGGCGGCCCCGATCGCCGGCGAATCGAGACCGAAATCGTCCTGAGCGACGTGACATACTGGAAGGGCCGCCATCGCGGCGCGGGCGACAGTTTCACGCTCATTCTGCCCGGCGGAACGGTCGGCCAGACGCAGATGCGCCTGTGCTGCACGCCGCAGCTCGAAGTTGGCCAGCGCTGGATTCTGTGCCTGCTGCCCGAGTACAAGACGTATCCCGTCGTCGGGTTGTGGCAAGGCGCGTTCGAGGTGCGCGAGGACCTCGACGGCACGCAGCGCGTGTACCAGGCATCGGCGTTCCCGATCGCGGGCCTCGATGACGATGGCGCGTTCGTCGCGGCGCAGCCTGTCAGCGCCGATGCGCGCGGCAACCTCCTGCACGCGAACAATGTGCGCGTGATGCCCGCGCGCGACAACGCCCCCCCCGCGCAGGCGATGACGCTCAACGAGTTCAAGGCGACGATGCAGCCGATCCTCAAGGCCAGCCGCGATCATCGCATGAAGCGCCCCGCCGGGCGTCGAGTTCCGGTCAACTACACGAAGACGACGCTGAAGCCCGCGCCAGGCGCCGCGCAGGCGAATCCGGCGACCGCCCAGAACACTGCGGCGGACGAAGATTGCGAAGACGCAAGCGGCAAGCGCACTGATGATTCGGACGCGGAGGGCGCATCATCATGATGAAGCGCTCGCGATTGAAGTGGTCGGTCGCTGCGACGGTGCTGGGACTGGCGATGCTGCTACTCGCCAGCGCCGACCGCGCCATCGGCTTTTCCTATTTCCAGTGGGGCGGCATCAACGTCGCTTGGCCGGGCGGTCAGTCCGAGCGCTGGCTCTCGCCGAGTACGTTTCCGCCCAACGAAACCACTGAGCCGACGCTTTCGTTCCTCGCGGCGATGGGCAACTGGAACGAGGTTCCGAAGTCCGTCTTCGAGTATTTCTACGTCTTCGCCGATCAGGATTTCCCGATCGACAACTTCGACGGCTTCAGCGACACGGCCGCGGTGCCGGCCAATCAACTCGACCCCGGCGTGCTGGGCGCGACGTATCTCGTCAACGACGGCCCCAGCTGGTTCGACATGGACATGCTCTTCAGCGATCTGCCCTCGGGCGTGGGCTGGCACTTCGACGCCAATCCCACCTGCGACATGCTCGCCAACCCGCTGCCCGAGAACGGCTACAACTTCCTCCTCGTCGCCATGCACGAGTGCGGCCACTCGCTCGGACTCGGGCACGACCCCATCGGCAACGAAACCCCCGGTTCGCCCTGGTTCATCCAAACGATGAACCCGCGATATCCCAGCGGCGGGACCAACGGCCAGGACAACGTCATCGAGCTGCACACCGACGATCGCAACGGCGCGCGGTTCCTCTATCCGCACTCCGGACCCGCCCAGCCGCCGCACATCGATCTCGCCAGCGCCAACTTCACCAGCGGGCCGCAGATCGGCAAGGCGATTCCGCTGTTCTTCAGCCCCGATGAACTCGCGCCCGGCGACGAGCTCACCATGCGCTGCGTCATCCAGAACCTCGGCACATCAAACATCTTCGACGTGCGGCAGGGCTTCTACCTTTCCGTCGATCCCGTGATCGACGCTTCGGACTTGCTCATCGGCGACGCGCTGTGGGACTTGGCGTTCGAAGACGCCATCGAGTTCGAAGCCGAGATCGACCTGCCCGACGACCTGCCTTCGGGAACGGTCTATGTGGGCAGTATTCTGGACGATCTCGAGCAGTTCGACGAAGTGTGGGAGGACAACAACGCAGTGGTGTATTGCCAGGCGCTGGAGATCGAGCAGCTTTCGCCGTCGGTCGAGCCGATCCCGCAGGCGATCGTTCAAGCCGACGGCCCATTCACCGGCCCGACGCCCGCCGTCACCAGGCCGCTGAACATGAGCCCGCTGACGTGGAGCCTCGACAATCCCCAGCCGGGCATGACGATCAACGCGACCACGGGCGTGATCACCTGGCCCGTTCCGGTGGCGAGCCAGTTTCAATACGTGCTGATCGTGCGCGCGACCAACGCCGCGGGCAGCGACACGGAATTCTTCTTCCTCGGCGTGCGCCCGGCGTGCCCGGCGGACTGCGTCCCCGCGGGGGGGGGCGACGACATCGTCAGCATTTCCGACGTCGTCGGCGCAGTCACCGCGTTCGGAACTTCGGCAGACCAGTTCGACATTTCGCCCTACAACGGCGGCGTGAGCTGGGGCGACGGCCAGGTGACCGTCGCCGACATCACCGCCGTCCTCGCCGCGTTCGGCGCGTGCCCGTGAGCTGAGCGATCGAATCGGCATCTTCCAGGGCCGACGGCGACCAGATCACCCGGCCCACGTGCGCAGCCTCTGCCTGGCCTGTTCATCGGGCACGCCGCGGCCATCGCGAATTTCCCGCTCGCCGCGCTCGACTTTCGCCTTGATGTACAGCGCGTGCATGATGTCATCGAGCGTGGAACTTTCCGGCAGCGACTCGATCAACTGCTTGGCCATTTCCTTGGCGGTCATGCCATTGATTATACGCGCGACGTGAGCGTCCGCGGGCATTCCTCCGGAAGCGGAGGCTTCGCGCGGGCGGCTTCCGATTCGTACGCCATCACGCCAAGAGCGCCTGACAGAATGGAGACCGCTGCCGGCCGCTATCGATTCTTCGGCCCCCCCTGACATTGGGGCCGCGGAATCGATCACTGGCGAGACGCCTGCACCACTGTTCTGTTGGTGGCTCTCAATCATTCTGCCCGGGGAACGTGTGCCGCTCCCTCCGCTTGCGCGGAGGGCTCGTTGCTTTGTGAATGTGAGGCGCGCGCAAACGTGACGCTCCCGGCTTTGGGCGGTGGATTTCGCGCCGGCGTCGGGGACGATGTCGAGAAGGCTTGAGTCTTGCAGTCCTGACGTCTTGAGCGGCATGGGGCTCCACCCATGTGCAAGCATCTGGGTCCGATCAGGTATGCACACGAGATGCGCACGAACCCCCCGTCGATGGCCTCCAATCGCCCCCAAGCGCGCTCCAGGTGCGCGCCAGTGCGCGCGAATGCGCGCAAGTTCGGCATGGTCGGCGAGGTGAAACCGCTCTGGCGACTTGGAAACGCAGAGATCCCCGTTCGGCATCGATGAAAAGGTGGCCAAATGCGCAAATCATCAAAGTTCGTCGATATGAACGCTCGAGAACGCGAGATTGCGAAGTCGGGGTGGGGGACAGGGGCGCGGGGGGACGGGGGGCGGGAGGCGGCGGCTCGGAGAGCCGTGGTACCCGGAAGACGACGCGGAGCGTCGTGGTACCGAGCTCTTGGTGCCGAGTCGGGGTGCCTCGCTCGAATCTGTTAGCATCCCGAACCCGTTGGGGGCAGAGGTCAGAAGTCAGAGGACAGGAGTCAGAGGTCATCAGTGGCGGGCGGCGGAGGGGCAGACCCTCGGGGATCGAGAGGACAGCGCGGCGTGATCGTCGGCGTCATTCGAGAAAGCTTCCCGGGAGAACGGCGAGTGGCCCTCGTCCCGGCCGTCGTCGCGACGCTCAAGAAGATCGGCTTGACGGTGCTCATCGAGCCGGGAGCGGGCCTTGCGGCTGGGTTCACAGATTCCGCGTACTCAGCGGCAGGGGGGGCGATCGCGCCGGATCGCCGCGAGGTGCTGGCGCGCTGCGACATCCTCTGTCAGGTGCGCACGCTCGGCGCGAATCCGCAGGCGGGGCTGAGCGATATGCAGCATCTTCGACGGAGTGGGGGGGGCGGCGGCACGACCGTGATCGGGCTGGCTGAACCGTTGACGGACATCGCGCCGATCCGCGCGCTGGCCGATGCGGGCGTGCAGACGTTCGCGCTCGAGCTGATTCCGCGCATCACCCGCGCGCAGTCGATGGATGTCTTATCGAGCCAGGCGACGGTGGCGGGATACGCGGCGGTGTTGCTGGGCGCGATGCACCTGCCCAAGATGTTTCCGATGATGATGACGGCTGCGGGGACGATCACCGCTGCGAAGGTGTTCATTATCGGCGCGGGCGTGGCGGGTTTGCAGGCGATCGCGACCGCTCGCCGCATGGGCGCGGTGGTCAGCGCGTATGACGTGCGCCCGGTGGTGAAGGAGCAGGTGCAGTCGCTGGGCGCGAAGTTCATCGAAGTGCCGCTCGATGCCGGAGGGGGGGGATCGGAAGACAAGGGCGGCTACGCCTAGGCGATGGACGATGCGTTTTATCGCAAGCAGCAGGACTTGATGAGCGAAGTCGTCGCGGCGAGCGACGTGGTGATCACCACCGCCGCCGTGCCGGGCAAGAAGTCGCCGGTGCTCGTGACCGCGGACATGGTGCGGAACATGCGGCCCGGCAGCGTGATCGTCGATCTGGCGTCGGAGCGGGGGGGGAACTGCGAGCTGACGCGCACGGACGAAATCATCACCGAGCACGGCGTGACGATCGTCGGGACGACCAACCTGCCGTCGATGATGCCGATGGACGCGAGCCAGATGTACGCGAAGAACGTCGTGACGTTCCTGCAGAGCATCGTCAAGGACGGCAAGTTCACGATCCGGGAAGACGACGAGGTGGTCGAGGCGACGCTGCTGACGCGCGATGGCGAAATCGTCCAGCGCCGCGTGCGCGAAGTGCATGGGCTGGCGCCGCTTCCCCCGCCCCCCCCGCCTGCGGCTTCGCACTCACAAGACGCCGCGGCAGTCGCGGGAACTTCAGGAGGCGCAAGCGCATGACCGATCTGGTGCTGCTTCTGACGATCTTCGCCCTGGCGATTTTCGTGGGGTTCGAGATCATCACCAAGGTGTCGCCGACGCTGCACACGCCGCTGATGAGCGGCAGCAACGCGATCTCGGGCATCACGGTCGTCGGCGCGCTGATCGCGGCGGGCTACGAATCGTCGCTGTTGACGACGATCCTGGGCATGATCGCAGTGATCACGGCGACCATCAACGTCGTCGGCGGGTTTCTCGTGACGCACCGGATGTTGTTGATGTTCAGGAAGAAGAAATAGGGGCCAGGAGACAGGAGACGAGCAAAGTATTCGCAAGCACGTTCGGTCGTTGTCCCCTGTCCCCTGTCCCCTGTCCCCTGCTTTACGTCGCCGTGAACCACGATCTTCGCAACATTCTGTATCTCGTCGCCGCGATCCTGTTCATCTTCGGGATCAAGGGGCTGACGCACCCGCGCAAGGCTGTCCGCGGCAACTTCATGGGCGCGTGCGGCATGCTGATCGCCATCGTCGTCACGCTCGTCGATCGCCAGATGATCGAGTGGTGGGCGATCATCGTCGGGCTCCTGATTGGTGCCGGAATCGGCACGGTGCTGGCAGTTCGGATCCAGATGACCGCGATGCCGGAGATGGTCGGCCTGCTCAACGGCCTGGGCGGGCTGGCGTCGTTCCTCGTCGCCGGCGCGGAGCTGCATCGATTGCTCGGGCACGTGACGATGACGATTCCGACGGCGGTGATGATCGCGATCGTGGCTTCAGGGATCATCGGCGCGGTGACGTTCTCCGGCAGCATGGTCGCGTTTTTCAAGCTGCGCGAGAAGAAGTGGATCGACAAGTGGGTCGTTCCCGGCCAGCAGTATTTCAATCTGGCGCTGGTGCTGGTCGCCGCGGCGATCGGCGCGCTGCTCATCCGCTCGCCGGAGTCGGCGTGGGTGTACTGGCTGATCGTCGCGGTGTCGCTGGTGCTGGGCGTGTTCGCGGTGACGGCGATCGGCGGCGCAGACATGCCCGTGGTCATCGCGCTGCTCAATTCGTACTCGGGTCTCGCGGCGGCCGCGACGGGCTTCGTCATCTCCAACAACGTGCTCATCATCGCCGGCTCGCTCGTCGGCGCATCCGGCCTCATTCTCACGCACATCATGTGCGTCGCGATGAATCGCTCGCTGACCAACGTGCTCTTCGGCAAGATGGCCGCGGGAGGGCAGAAGGCCTCCGCCGACGAAGTCTATGGCGGCAAGGTCAAATCGACTTCGCCCGAGGAAGTCGCGATGCTGCTCGACGGCGCGCGCTACGTCGTCTTCGTGCCCGGTTATGGCATGGCGGTGGCGCAGGCGCAGCACACCGTGCGCGACCTGATGAACGCATTGGAAGCGCGCGGCACGAAGGTCGAGTTCGGCATCCACCCCGTCGCCGGCCGCATGCCCGGCCACATGAACGTGCTGCTCGCCGAGGCCGATGTCGCGTACGACAAGCTCAAGGAGATGGATGAGATCAACTCGACGATGGAGCAGGTGGACGTGTGCATCGTCGTCGGAGCCAACGATGTCGTGAACCCCGATGCGCGAACGAATCCCAACAGCCCGATCGCCGGCATGCCGATCATCAACGTCGATCAAGCGCGCACCGTCGTCGTCGTCAAGCGCTCGCTCAGCCCCGGATTCGCGGGCATTCCCAATCCGCTCTTCGCCGCGGACAACTGTCTCATGCTCTTCGGCGACGGGAAGAAGGCGCTCGTCGAACTCGTCCAGGCGCTGAAGGAAACGTGATCGACCTGCCACAAACGCCGGACCTGACGAGTCTTTGGGGGGGCGAGGAAGGTCCGGGTCGCTCGCGTTCCATCGATGTGCGATCGTTCGAGAGAAGGAGACGACCAATGCGCATCACCGTGACCGATGAACAGATTCGCGCCGCGTTCGCGCCTGTTCGCGACAAACCGGATTTCAAGGAAAGCTGCGAACTCTTCGAGCGCGGCCAGCGCCCGCTCGAAATGATTCAGGCGATGTGTCTTCGCCCGCAGTTGCTCGCAGCGTTCGGGGGCTTTGGCGAGGCGGTCTATCCCGGCGGGCTGATCGAGCAGCGCCTCAAGGAACTGGTCATCATCGAATCGTCACGCCGCAATTCGTGCCAGTTCTGCGTCGGCACGCACGTCGCGGTCATGCGCGCGCTCGGCATGGCGGAGTCGCCGCTCGAGGCGCTCGACGCGCCTGCCGAGTTGTCAGCCCGCGAGGATCTTGCGATTCGCTACACGCGCGCTGCGATGACCGATTCCAGAAACGTGCCCGACGCGCTGTTCGACGAACTTCATCGAAAGTTCACCGATGCCGAGATCGTCGAACTCACGTTCCTCATCGGCTTCATCAACATGCTCAACCTGTTCAACAACTGTCTGCAGGTCACCTATCATGAATATGACTCGATGGTGAAACGTCACCAGCCGGGCTGAATCAAAGCACTGACAGTGGCACAGGCGTCTCGCCTGTGATTGCTCATTCGGCCTTCACAGCCGAATGAGCAACAGCGAACGGCAACGATCCTCGAGCGCGGAACCGACCAGTCATGGCCAATCAACTGAATCTTCGTGATCCGTGGATGATTGCCGTCTGGCCCGGCATGGGCAACGTCGCGCTGGCTGCGGGCGGTTACCTCGTCGAGCAGCTCAGCGCGCGCCCGGTGGCGGAGCTTCCGGCGCGCGATCTCTTCGAGGTGCAGCACGTCGAAGTGAAGGCCGGCGTGGCGCGCATCGGCCGCATGCCGCGGAACATGTACTTCGCCTGGCGTCACCCGGAAGACACCGGCCGCGATTTGCTGATCTTCATGGGCGAAGCGCAGCCACAGCGCGGCGGATATGCGTTCTGTCATCGCCTAATCGAATACGCGCAGGAGCAGGGCATTTCTCGCGTGTTCACGTTCGCCGCGATGGCGACGCAGCTTCATCCGAGCGAAGACGCGCGGGTCTTCGGCGTATCGACTCAGGCGGACCAGCTCGCCGAGCTCGAGACGCATGGCGTTGAGATTCTCAGCGAGGGACAAATCAGCGGCCTCAACGGCGTGCTGCTGGCCGCTGCCGCCGAGCGCAAGCTGCCGGGCGTGTGCCTGCTCGGCGAATTGCCGTTCTTCACGGTGGGAGTGCCGAACCCGAAGGCATCGATGGCAGTGCTGAAAGTGTTCTCCGCCCTGTCCGACATCCACATCGATTTCACCGGCATCGAGGAGCAGTCCAAGCAGGCGGAGAAGTTCCACTTGCAGCTTCTCGAGAAGCTCAACGAAGCCGCGAATCAGCGCGGCGAGGGCGATGAGGGCTTCACCGTGCCGGAGTTCGTCAAGGAGCGCGATGAGGTCGACGAGGAGCCGCAGGAAGCCAAGCCGATGAAGCCCGCGCTCGATTTCGCCGGTCGCCAGCGAATCGAAGCGATGTTCGAGCGCGCCGCCGCCGACCGCAGCAAGGCGTTCGAACTGAAGCGCGAACTCGATCGCATGGGCGTGTTCAGCCAGTACGAGAACCGGTTCCTCGACCTGTTCAAGAAGGGCGGTTGATCGACCGCGGAATAGCAGGCCGCTGGGTCACGGGTGCGCTCGACTTCTCCCGACCGTTTGACCAGATTGGATGCGCTTGGAGCCGGCCAGAAGGCCGCTCGGGACCTCCGGAACCTCGATTTCTGTATACCCCAAGGATTTTGCTACAATTTTCCCTGGGGAAGCTTGACGACCGGGGAATCGTGGTTTACTCTTCCCGCTCTCGAATCTTCTCGGACCTCCTCGGGGCCCGCCGACGGGTCCGCTCCCCGCTCCCTCACACTCTCTCTGGAGAAGCAAGATGAACAGGATTGCCCTTCTGGCCGTGGGTCTCGCCGCGACCCTCGCCACGTCAGTCATGGCCGATCTCGTGCAGGTGGACATCGTCGGCGAAGTCGAATTCAACATCGCCAACCCCAACAACCCCAACACCAACCACGACATCCTCGGCATTCAGGTCGGCGAAACGCTCACCTACAGCTTCCAGCTCGACTCCGACCTGTTTCTCGACAGCGGCAGCTTCCCCGTCCGGGGCTACGAAGTCCTGCCGGGTTCGTTTTCGGTCACGACCTCGGGCGGCTTCGATGCCGAGATCAACGTCCCGTCTCTCTTCGGTCAGACGCCTTACTTCGTCCTGCGCAACAACGATCCGGGTGTGGACGGCTTTTACCTGACGTGGGGCGGCGTTGACTTCCCCGGCGGCTTGCCGCTTGACGAGCCCGGCCTCTTCGGCGATCCTTTCGAAGCCCACTTCTCCGTCGGTTACGACGTGAACACCCTCAGCTCACTCGACGTCCTCGACGCCCAGGGAACCTATGACTACGGCTCGGGCGGTCCCGGAACGCTCAACAACTTCTACTTCAATCTCGTCGATCTCGGCTTCGAGGTCGTCGGTATCAACTACCAGTACATGACCATCGGCCCGGTTCCCGCGCCCGCCGGACTCGCGCTCCTCGCGCCGCTCGGCCTGATGCGCCGCCGGCGCCGAATGGCCTGACCCCACTGTTGTTGCCTCCAACAGTCTTTCCCTTCGAACAACCGGTCGCATCGCGGCCGGTTGTTCGTTTGCACGCGATGCAGCATCCTCTTGTTCGAGCGTCGCCGCCTATCCTTTGCCGCTCACATGCGAGAAACGTACGACGTCATCGTGATCGGCGGCGGGCACGCGGGCACCGAAGCCGCGTGGGCGGCGGCGAACGCGCTCAGCCAGTACCACGGTTCTCCGAACCGTGAATCCTCCGGCTCGGAGAGCCGGGGTACCAGCTCCGGCTCAGAGAGCAGGGGTACCGTTGCACTCATCACGATGGACCCATCCCGCATCGGGCAGATGTCGTGCAATCCCGCGATCGGCGGCCTGGGCAAGGGTCAGATGGTCCGCGAGATCGATGCGCTTGGGGGGGTCATGGGCCGCGCCATCGACGCGACGGGCATCATGTTCAAGATGCTCAACACCTCCAAGGGCGCCGCGGTCCACGGCCCGCGCGCCCAGGCCGACAAGTACGCCTACGCCGCCGAAGTCCAGCGGCTGATCAGCACGCGCGACAACATCGACGTCATCGCGGGCACCATCGACGACATCATCGTCGAGAACGGCCGCGTCGTCGGCGTGACGCTCCCGCCCGGCGCGCACGTTGTCCACGCGGACCCATACGCGATCGCGAGCCATCTCTCGAACACCGGTCGAGCCGAACCAGTGGTTGCACGCACGGCCCTCCCCCCCGACCCCTCTCCCAAGGGGGGAGGGGAGCGGATTCGCGCATCCGCCGTCGTCCTCACCACCGGCACGTTCATGCGCGGCCTGATGCACACCGGCGAATCGAAAACGCCCGGCGGACGCGTCGACGAGGGCAGCGCGATCGGGATTTCCGCCATGCTGCGCAAACTCGGGTTCGAGCTTGGACGGCTCAAGACCGGCACCCCCCCCCGAATGGCGCGCGAATCGATCGACTGGGACAACCTCGATCGG
This sequence comes from uncultured Isosphaeraceae bacterium, assembly GCA_964558095.1. Classification (GTDB taxonomy): domain Bacteria; phylum Planctomycetota; class Phycisphaerae; order Phycisphaerales; family SM1A02; genus CAZLDF01. Next base: position 11,247 of record CAZLDF010000043.1, read on the forward strand.
CAAGTCGGTGATGAATCGCCCAGGCCGTTCAGCGACGAATCGCCGCACGTATTGCCGAATCAGCGCTTCCCGCGGCTGCCGCAAGTCGAGTGCCGCGTGACGCACACCACCGCGGCGGCGCACGAGATCATCCGCGCCAATCTCCATCGCGCGCCGATGTACAGCGGCCAGATCGAGGCCGAATGCGGCCCGCGCTACTGCCCCTCCATCGAAGACAAGGTCGTGCGATTCGCCGATCGCGATTCGCACCACGTCTTCCTCGAACCCGAATCGCTGCACACCGACGAAATCTATTGCAACGGCATCAGCACCTCGCTTCCCATCGACGTGCAGGAGCGGATCGTGCACCTGATGCCCGGCTGCGAGCGAGCCCAGATCCTGCGCTGGGGTTACGCGGTCGAGTACGACATGGTCTGGCCGCACCAGATTGATAGCACGTGCGAGACGAAGCTCATCCGCGGACTCTTCTTCGCGGGTCAGATCAACTGCACGACGGGATACGAAGAAGCGGGCGCGCAGGGACTCGTCGCGGGTCTCAACGCGGCGCGTTTCGCGATCGGGGGGGGGGGCCTTAAGCCCCTGCGTTTGGCGCGCGATCAGGCCTACATCGGCGTGATGCTCGATGACCTCGTCACCAAGACTCCTCGCGAGCCGTATCGCATGTTCACCAGCCGGGCGGAGCACCGGCTGCTGCTGCGCGCCGATAACGTCGATGCGCGATTGACGCCTTGGGCGCGGCAGTGGGGCCTGATCGACGACGAGCACTGGCGCCGGTTCGAGGAACGTGCTGCGGCGCTCGATCGGATTCGCGCGCACTTCGATCGAACGTTCATCGACGGCAAGTCGATTCGCGAGTTCGCACGGCGGCCGGACGTCGCTCTGGACGACGTGATCGCGGCATTGCCCGCCCCCCCCGTCCCCCCCGTCTCCCCTGCCCCCCCCTTTACGTTCGAGCGTTCGCTTGTCAGCCGCGTGATGACGGAAGCGAAATACGACGGCTACATCAGCAGGCAGCGCGCGGAGCATCGGCGCCGC
>CAZLDF010000044.1:0-2628 GCA_964558095.1 uncultured Isosphaeraceae bacterium
GGAGCGACGAAGAGACGAAGCGACGGAGCGACGAAGGGGGGGGAATGGAATTACGCGAATCAGTCCTGTGTGATTGCACTCTGGTGTTCGGGCGATTCAACGACTCGGGATTCCGATCCAATCGAATTCGTTGCAGGCCGCCATCGGTTCTTCGGCCATCGAGGCCGAAGAACCGATCACAGGCGAGACGCCTGTGCCACTTCCATGTCTGCGATGAATTCACACAGCACGCAGGCACGCGGTGATCTCCCTTCGTGATGCTTGAATGGCGGGGACGAGTCCCGCTGCGATGCCCAGTCCGCCGCAGATCAGCAGGCCCGTCAGAAGCAGCGCGGGGCCCGCGACGATCGGGATCGACTGGCCTTCGACGGAGAGCGCGAAGTTGCCCCACTGCGCCACCGCGACGGCCCCGGCGGCGCCGATCGCGCCGCCGACGAGCGCCATCAGCACGCCCTCGCCGATGATCAGCGCCGCGATCAATCTGCTCGTGTATCCCAGCGTCTGAAGCACCGCGTGCTCGGCGATGCGGCTCTGCGCGCTGAGGATGATCGCGTTGGCGATCAGCGCCAGCACCGCCGCGATGCAGCCCAGGCCCAGCCACTGCGCGAAGCCGACCAGTTCGATGATGTCGTCGGCGATGCGGCCGACGAACGCTTTCTCGCTGAACGTCGCCGTCGGCTCCTGCGCTGCGCGAAACAGGTCATCGATCTCTTCCGCGACGGGATCGAGCTTCGACGGATCGGTCACCTTCACGTTGAACTGCGTCACGATGCCGAGCCCGTCGCGGCTGGCAAGCTGCACGAAGTCGAGCGAGGTGTACGCGACGTTCTGATCCTGCGGGTCGTCCGAGCGGATGATGCCGGCGACGTATGTCGTGATGCCCGCGGCGTCGAACCTCATGCCCGGCCTCAGTCCGCGGCGGTTGGCGAGCGTCTCGCCGAGCAGCGAAGCGTCGGTGCGCCGCTGCCAGTCTTCGATCGAGCCATCGATGACTTTCAGTTTGTCCTGTCGATCATTGAGAAAGTCGTCCTTCGGTACGCCGCGGAACGTCACGACGTCGAGGCTCGTGCGGCAATTGGTCACGACGACCTTGACCGGGAACGCCGCCTTCACGCCGTCGATGCGCTCGATGCGCGACTGGTAGTCCTGCGGCAGAACGCTCGTCGCCGGGCAATACCGGTCCTTGCGATAGACAATGAGCGTGGTGTCGTCGGCGGTGGCGCGCGTGGCGATCGTCACGCCCTGCTGCATCGCCTGCACAGCGGTGAACAGGAACATCGCGATCGCGATGCCGAGCAGCGTGAGCAGCGTGCGCACGCGGTGCCGCGTCACCTGCTTGACGATGAGCGGCAGGAACTTGAATGGATTCATGGTTGCACCTCCGCCGGTACCCCGGCGCCTGGTACCCCGGCTCTCCGAGCCGGAGTGTCTGGTACCGCGGCTCTCGGTACCGCGGCTCTCCGAGCCGCCGCTTCGTTCTCGTGCGATTCAGTGTGCGCTCGCGTCTGCTCTTCGATCAACCGCCCCTTTTCGAGGTGCAGCGTGCGACCCGCGTACTCGGTCGTGCGCGGATCGTGCGTGACCATGATGATGGTCTTGCCGAGCTCCTCGTTCAGTCGCTGGAGCAATTCCATGACGGCTTTGGCCGATGGTTTGTCGAGATCGCCGGTGGGTTCGTCGGCGACGATGATGTTCGGGTCGGTGACGATGGCGCGGGCGATGGCGACGCGCTGCTCCTGCCCGCCGGAGAGCTGTCGCGGGAAGTGATCGGCGCGGTCGGCGATGCCCACAAGCTCCATCGCGTCGATGACCTGCTGATGCCGCTGGCGCCTCGGAAGTTTGTGCAGCAGCAGCGGCAGCTCGATGTTCTCAAACGCGGTGAGTACGGGCACGAGGTTATAAAGCTGGAACACGTAACCCACGTTGGTCGATCGCCACGCGGCGAGCTTGTTGCGGCTGAGCTGCGCGACGTCGATGCCGTCGATGCGCAGCGAGCCGCGCGTGGGCGAGTCGATGCCGGCGATGAGGTTGAGCAGCGTGGTCTTGCCGCTGCCGCTGGGACCCATGAGCGCGAGGAACTCGCCTTGCTCGACATCCAGATCAAGCCCGTCGAGCGGCCGGATGATGTTCTCGCCCTTGCGATATTCGCGTGTGAGGCCTCTGCATTCGATGAAGCTCATTGCGATCCCCCTTTCGACTGCGCGGTGATGCGAACTGATTGATCGGGCGAAAGTCCCGCGGGTTCGACAGCCAGCAGATCGCCGGCGAACAGTTCGCCGGTAACAGTCGCCCACTCGTCTTCGACGCTGAGAATTTGAACATTCGTCGGCTGGACGACGCCGCGATCGCCGCGACGCTCGCGAACGACCCACACGGTGGCATCATTCGACGCGTCGGATCGCACAAGCGTGGAGTTCGGGACGAGGACGGATTCGCGGCGAGCGTGCGGTTCGCCCGCCCCGGGCCGGGCACTTAAGTGCCCACCCCCAGCGGTCATCGGCAGAAACTTCACGCGTGTCAGCATCTCCGGCCGCAGCAGCGGCGACGGATCGACAATGCGAACCTTGACCTGAAGCGTGTTCTTTTGAAGGTCGGCTTCGTGCGTGATGCGCGTCACTTCGGCGGCGA
>CAZLDF010000045.1:0-2718 GCA_964558095.1 uncultured Isosphaeraceae bacterium
AGCGCGCATCAACTGAAATCCCTGCGCATAAGCGCAGATCTTCGAGCAATAGAGCGCATCGCGGACGGCATCGATGGTGACCTTGTTCCCCTCTCCCTGGGGGGGTGGGAGAGGGGTTAGGGGTGAGGGCCGATCGAGCAACGCGGTGCCGCTTGTCTTGTGCGTCGAACCGGTGCCCTCCGCGCGTGTTGAGAGCGCGGCGCTTCCTCGACCAGTTTCCAAACTCGTAGCTGGCGATTCGCTTGCTGGTCCTTCCAGCACCTTCCCCGCCGCGACGCGCTCGTCCTTGATCGCGCTCATCGCGCGTGCGAACACCGCCTCGGCGATCGACGGCGCCGCCACTCCCATGTCCAGCGCGTTGACGGCCGTCCATTTGCCCGTGCCCTTCTGGCCCGCGCTGTCGAGCACGACATCGACGAATGGCTTGGCCGTGACGGGATCGGTCTGCTTGAGGATGTCGGCGGTGATCTCGATCAGGAACGAATCGAGCTCGCCCTGGTTCCACTCGCTGAAAACTTCGCCGATCTCCGCTGGCGACATGCCGGCGACGCGGCGAAGCAGGTCATACGCCTCGCAGATGAGCTGCATGTCGGCGTACTCGATGCCGTTGTGAACCATCTTGACGTAGTGGCCCGCGCCGTCGGGGCCGACGTACGTCGTGCACGGCACCCCCCCCGTGACGGGCTTGCCCGGCGCGGCCCCTTCGAGCGGCTTGCCGGTCTTGGCATCGACCTTGGCGGCGATGGATTCCCAGATGGGCTTGAGGCGGTTCCACGCCGTTTCGTCGCCGCCGGGCATGAGCGACGGCCCGAAGCGCGCGCCGGTTTCCCCGCCGCTGACTCCAGAACCGAAGAAGGTCAGTTTGCCGCGGTAGTCTTTTTCGCGGCGGATGGTGTCGGTCCACAAGCTGTTGCCGCCATCGACGACGATGTCGTCGGCGTCGATGCCCGCCGTGATCAGTTGTTTGCACACGTCATCGATCGCGGGCCCGGCCTTGATGAGCAGGATGATGATCCGCGGGCTCTTGAGCGACTGGATGAATTGTTCGAGCGACTCCGCGCCGGCAAGCGCTCCGCCGGCCTCGCCGAAGGAAGCCGATGGATGGCCAGCGACGAAGTCGCGGGTGACCTCGGGGGAGCGGTTGAAGACGGCGACGCGATAGCCGTGGTCCGCGAGGTTGAGCACGAGGTTCTGGCCCATCACGGCCAAGCCGATGAGGCCGACGTCACAGGTGGCGCTGGTGCCACCGAAGGCGGTACCACGACGCTCCGCGTCGTGAGTCCGGCCGGCTGTTGTCGCGGCGGAGCGCGAAGCCGAAGAAGGAGTCTTGGAATGTGTCATGTGCGATATGGTAGCGGTGGCGGCGGGATTGTAGATGCGAGCGCCACCTGTGGGCGACTTGCCTCTTCAGTTCTCCTCACTCCAACCTGGCGCGCGTGATCTCGCGCACCGGGATGAGCAGTTCGCCATCCCAGTAGCTATCGCTCCAGAGGTCAAGCACTGCGGTCTGCGCTGCGGCACTAATGCGAAGGGTCATATCGGGAGTGACCTGCAATGGTTCCCGAGCGGCGCTGACCGAAAGGAACGTCACGCGTTCGTGCCGGGGTATCACGCCACACCAGCCGCGAAACGGATGCTGAGAATAAACGTGACGACTCTTACTCCGCGCAACGACACGGCCGTCCTCGAGCAACTCGAATTGCAGCGCATAGCAGACTTTCTGGCCCGTAATCCATTCCGAGCTGCGCACGCGGAATCCGGCCTCGGCATCGGAGACGTACGTCGGTTCGATCGTTTCGCGGATGAACTGCCGCTGTTCGGGCGTGTCGGTGGCGGTCATGGCGTCTCGTGCCGAATCAACCAGCGTAACCGCCGCCTCGCCAGACCAGATCTCGTGTTCATCGAGCAACAGCCGGATAGGAACATGAATGATTCCAACACCCAGAGGCGGATCACTGAGTCGGATTGGGCGACCCGTGTATACCTCAGTCAAGCCGCCGCGATCGTCACTGTTCGAGGGGTGCAGATCGACCGTAATGCGATCCTCGAACATCAGCAGGAGCGAGGGCAGTCTGGGCTGCAACAGGATGGGCATGTCGCGCGGCCATCGGTCGCGGATTCCCAGGAGGCGATGAAGATCTTGCGGTTTCGCAGCGAAGCGGCGTGAAATGAGCCATCGCCATTCCCATGGTCGCAATTGATCGCTGAACGCGCGCGTTGTGAGTTCGGTGTTGATGGATTCACGGATTCCAGTGGATGAAAAGACCGCTTGGTTGTCCGAGTTCCAATAGAGCTTCTCCGGCTCGGCGAGGACGATCAACGCCGCGGTCGGCGTGACCGATTGCCAGCCGTCGCGCTTCACTTTGTTCGTCACATGACACGCGGCAGCCGCGATGAGCAGGAGCATCGCGACCAACGCCCAGCGCCACTTTCGCCGGGCTTTGTGCAGTCTGGACTCGCGTTTCGCGGTCCGGCCGCACTCGCTGCACGTCAGCGACCCCGGCGTGCCGGACATGTCGTACCAGCACTTCGGGCAGCGGCGCTTGTGCTTGCCGCGGTCGCGGAAGAGGGACCAGAGCAGCAGGAGCACGCCGAGAACGCCGAGCGTCCAGCCGCCGGCGAGCCAGAGCCAGTCGAGGGATTGAGGCGTTGTGGTCTGCAATCGATTGGCTCGTTTGGGGTTGTTGATTCGCAGCCACTTGCAGTTGGCGGGCGCCG
>CAZLDF010000046.1:0-3020 GCA_964558095.1 uncultured Isosphaeraceae bacterium
AACGCTTTGTGGTATTCCTCAAAGTTACGAGTCGAATACTGAAATGTCTCCGTCTTCATATCGCCCCACCCCATCCTGGCGAGATTGCGCGGGCTGAAGTGAACAAAGCTTGACGTGACCGCATAAAGATAGTCGTACAGCGTCGTGAGCCCTGCGCTATCGGCCATTTCACGAATGGTCGGCCAATCGTCCCTTGACTTCCAATTGTACTTCGGACGAAGCAACGCCAACTTCTTGCGGATGCTTCTGGATTCCTTTCCCGCGTCGGCATCCGGGTGCAAGATGCTGTTGTTCCCCAATACCCTTTGCATCGGACGATGGGCGGTAAAGAACTCTTGTTGTTTCTGGACGAAGGAAAACACTTGCTCTGTTCCGAGCAGCAATACCGCTTCATCACGGTCCTCGTGTGAGAAGTTGCCGATAAACCGCAAGGCAATGATGTCCTCGCACAGGCCCCGAAGTGAAGGGACGAGCGTGAACGAGTCTTTGGGCCCATCGAAGCCAAAGACAACTTGATTGAATTCGTAGTTCTTTGCGAAGGCAGCCTTCAAAGCGCAAAGATAGTGCCCATCGCTTTTCAAGCTGCCGACGCTGATCCGTTTGAAGACCGGAGAGACTTCATCCAGTATCTCGTGTATTGCGTTTGTGTTCATGCGCACCCGCATGGTACTCGAATGCAAAGCTGAACGGCGGGTGGCCCACGTTCTGCAATGAGTCGCATGGGTCCGCGCTCTGTGGATCCGTGGTCTTGCGGGGCATGACGCAGACAGTGCGAGGTGTCCGATGGCTCACTGACCCATGCGGCGCGATTCTGCTATCGCTTGTCACACTCACCGATGCGTTCGGATCGCTCCCCCGCGTGGGCATCGGGTCGCTCCCTGTGCCGTTCCTCTGGCCCCACTTGACGTTCCCTTCGCTCCGCGAGGCGTTGCCTTCGCTACCCGGAGGGTTCGCTTGACTCCTCGGAGCGTTCATTTGGCTCCGCGGAGCGTTCGTGGCGTTTCGCGAGTCCAGCATTGAGTCCAGCGGCATCGCGGGTTCGCGTCTTCCCGTTTCCCTTTCGCGTTGTCCCGCCCCCCTGCGCGTTGGCGTGCATCGGCTTCACGGTTTGATTTCTTTGGACGGTGACCCGTCGGAATCGAATGGAGATGGCCCAAATCCGGGTTTTGCACGCACACGCCGTTTTGCTATCAGGCGATTTCCAATCGTCTGCTTGCCAGATATCGCAGCCGCCTTGCATCGTTTCATCATCGCATTGCGACATCCAACGGGAGCGATGCAAGGGCACATGGAGAGCTTTCAAGCTCTTGCAGGGGCAGTGCAACGACTCGCCGATCACTTGCAAGCTCTCATCAGGACCTTACAAGGTCCGATGGCCGTGAGGGATGACAAGAAACTGGGAAGGCCTTCCCGCCCCGTCGCGAGGTCTTTCCCGTGAGGGGTCAGCACTGTCAGATGCTTCGGCAGCGGTGACTGAATTGTTGCAAGACCTCACCAAGGCGTGGGCAGGGCAAACCCTGCGCTCGACAGGGCTCTCCGATGGATCGTGAGCCCTGGCGGCCGATTCGGCAGCGCTGCCCGCGAGCGCGACAGGCCGATCCTGCGCGGAGCGCAGCGACTCCTCGAAGAGCGGTTAAGTCCGCTCCCTGCGTCGCCGAGTTATGGGAGGTTGTCGTGAATTGCGTGCAGTCAGAGCCGCGTGCGCACGCACGCGAAGCGATGCCCGCGCTGTTCGCCTGCGACCGCTCGCTGCCGCTCGCGGCTCTGATTGACTGTGTTCGTTCAAGACCTGGAGCAATCGAAGATGACCGCAGTGCAGCATCCACCCCGACCGCGCAGGCAGCAGGAGCTTGCGGCGAGACTCGTAGCGTTCGCAGGGGGAATCTCGCGGAATCCCGCGAAATACCGCCGCACGAAATCGGAAGCGGCTGAGATTCGCAAGGCAGTCGATGCATTCGTGAAGACTCTCAAGGTGGCGTCGAGGCCCGTCACGAAGACGCGGCCAACGGTGCGCGAGAAAGACAACAAGCGCGAGACCGCGGAGCGGGTGCACTCAAAGTACTACAACCTGATCAAGGCCGATCCGCAGATAACCGATTCGGACAAAGTCGCCATCGGCGTTTTGCCGGTGAACCCTGAGCGGACGCCGATCTCCGTGCCCGTAACGGTGCCGCTGATCAACGCGATCGGAGCCTCGCCGCACAAGCACACGCTGCGGTTCACCAACGGCGGGACGATGAAGGCGCACGAGGACGGCCGGTCGGGCGAGCGCGCCCGCAAGCCTCACGGGGCGATGTTCATCCAGCTCTACGTGGCGATCGGCCGCGTGGCCGGGGGCGAAACGGATTCGGGCAATGGGGGCGAAGGGGGGGCGGGCGGTATCAGCGAGCGGCTTCTGCCACGGAGCGAGGCGCGCGAGGTCGGACTCTTCACGAAGAACCCGATCCACGTCGAGCACAAGACCGAGAACAACGGCAAGCAGGCGGTGTACTGGGCGCGGTGGATTTCGCCAACGGGCGATCCGGGCGGCTGGTCGCAGCCGACGAGCATGGCGATTGTGGCGTAGTCCGGTCCCCCTCTCCCTTGGGGGGGGTGGGAGAGGGGTTAGGGGTGATTGCGGAGCAGTGGGAGATGATGCGGAATACGATTCCCACATGTTGTGCAAGAGATGTAGGTACAGTTTGAAGGGACTTCAGACGGGCCGCTGCCCCGAGTGCGGGCGGGCGTTCGATCGGAGAGACGAATCCACTTACTTGGACTCCGCACTTGCTCCGATCGTCTTTCCTCGCAATCCGTTTGTGCGACTGGGCGTTGCAGCGTCAGCACTATTGGCGTGGCTGTTGTTTTCGATGCTGGGCGCTTCCGATAGCACGTCCTGGGAACACCATCCATTCGCGGGGCCGTTCATCTTTCTGAAGGAATCACAGGCAGTCGGAGGATCTGTGTTTCCCTCGTGCTTGCTGTTCGCCGTTCTCGCGCCAGCGACTTGCTGGGTCGTTCGCGGCAGATTGTGGGCCGCG
>CAZLDF010000047.1:0-4637 GCA_964558095.1 uncultured Isosphaeraceae bacterium
GAGCGCCAGCGGCTCGCCATCGAGAAACAGGTGCAGCCGGTCGCCGGAGCGGGGAAAAATGACGTTCCGTTTGCGGGCGGTCTTGCTCTGGATGGTGATGCGATACCAGCCATAGCCGTAGGAAGCTCCGCAAGCGGCGAGCGATTCCGGCCCGGCGAGCGAAGCGAAGCGGGGCGAAGCGCCGCTGATGTGCGCGTCGGTCGGCGAAACGGACCAATCCCTGATCGCGGCGCTGCGATGCGTCGCGCCGCCGGCGGCCGAAACGCGGGCGGCGGTGAGTTCGCGCCACTCGATCTGCCCGCCGCGGGTGATCACGCAGCACTTCTTGAAGTCATGGGAGGCGATCGGCGCCCCGGCCGCGTCGAGCCCCGCCGCGCCGACGTACACCGCCTTGTCGTCGTGGTACGCCGCGTCGATTTGCCGTCGATTGCAGATGACCAGCGTCGCGCCCTGATGCTCCAGGACCAGCGGTTCGGCGCCGCCCGGCACGGCCGCCTGAATGGGCGTGCCGTTGAGCGAGAGATACGCGGCGGAGCCTTCCGAGCCGTGGAAAACGATGACGTTTCGGTCGATGATGGCCCAGGGGCAGATGTTGGCGTAATCCAGTCGCCCCGCGCCTTTGAGATCGACATCGACGACGAACCACGCGACGTGCTGGTCGCCGATGTCGATGGGCAGTCGCAGGCCGTTGTCGAGCAGCAGCGTGATGTGCTGGACGTCGCCGGCGGTGAAGACGAAGACGGCGCGCCCGGCGGCGCCGCGCTGCGGCACGATGGAAACGTTGCCCCGGTGCGCGCCGCGGACGGAGCGCTCGTCGATCTCGTGCAGGTCGAGGACGATGGGGTGGTAGTCGGGGTCGAGTTCGCTGAAGACGTCGCCGAAGTGATTGGCGAACGTGACGATGCGTTTGAGCAGGTGATACTTTTCGCCGCGGTTGCCGGTTTCCCCGAGCGGGGGTTTGATGGCGGCGCTCGTGGCGAGATATCGGTCGGGAGCGCCGGGCAGCCGCCCGCCGGTGAAGCCGTAATTGGTGCCGGCGTGAAACGGATGGACGACGAACTGCGCGCCGCAGGCGAGGGCCTCGGCGACGTGGCGCAACAGCAGGTTCGCCGGCCGGTCGTCGATCGCCTCATGGCCCCACGTCGGAAGCGACGCGGCGGTCAGCTCGCTGACGAGCCGCGGCGCTTCGGGCTGGATGGTCCGAAGCTGGCGAAGCTGAAGGAAGAGGTCCTCCCAGCCGCGCCAGGTGTCGATCGCGTCATCGACCTCGATCCAAAGGTCGTTGGCGGCGAGAATGGGCACGGTGACGCCGCTCTCGCGGGTCATGTGGTTGATTCGGCCGATGTAATCGTTGGCCTGCTCCTGATTGCCGCAGGTCCATGCGTGCTCGGTCTGGACGAAGAGGATGGGCCCGCCCCCCCCCTTCGAGCCCCCCTTCGAGCTGGACACCTGCAGGTCAGACACGCGCGCCAGCAGCTTGCGCAGATAGCGGCCGGCGTATTCGAGAAACGCCTCGCCGGCCTCGCGCAGGCGAATGCCCGGCTCGTTCATCAGCCAGCACGGCAGCCCGCCGCCGTCGTAGCCGTGCCCGATGTAGGGCCCGATCTGCAGGATGACGTGCATGCCGGCCTGGCCGCAGAGCTCGACGAAGCGGCGTACGTCGAGGTCTCCTTCGAAGTCGAAGCGGCCCTTGCGCGGCTCATGCAGCAGCCAGGGGCACGCCGTCTGAATCGTGTTGAACCCCGCCTGGCGCGCGGCGGCGATCAGCCCCGCCCATTCGCCGCTGGGCGTTCGGGCGTATTGGATCGAAGCTCCGAGCACCCACACGCGGCGATTGTCGAGAAAGAAGCTCTGGCCGTTGTAGGTGACACTGGGCATTGCTTCGAGCGTCCGGGAATTGACGAGCCTTCACGGGTTCGGAACAAAAAAGCCGCCTCCGATGGCTCCAGAGACGGTACCTTACCTGATATGCCCGTGGACATGCATCCAGGGGCGGCCACGGTCATCAACCTCATGCCCACGCCCGCGACAACCCACCACGTCCCATGCTGTCACTGTCGAGCCGCGTTGGCGGGTGTCTGGACGGCGGCGCTCGTCGCCACGCTCGGTGGAGCGCTTGGCGGAGCGCTCGGGGGATGCAGCTCCGGTCTCGACGAGATCGATCGACGCATCAACTCGCTGATGGCGCGGGCGAGCACGGACATGGGGGGCGATGCCTTCTCGCCGGAGTTCTCCCTCGAAGGCCGCATCCCTCCGCCCAACGAACGCAACCCCGACCCCGATTCAGAAACGCTGCTCACGTTCAACCCCGCGGCCGAGCAGATCACTTTCCAGGGTTCCGACCGGCTCGTGCCCATCGAACCCGATCCCGCGGAGACGGCCCGGCTGATTCAGCGGCTGGAGTCCTATGGCGACATCGACGACCCGCAATCGGAAATGACGCTCAGCCAGGTCGTCGCGTTCGCGTTCGCCCACAGCCGCGAGTACCGCTTCGCCGAGGAAGAGTACGTTTTGGCGGGATTGCGGCTGCTGATCGAGCGTCACCTGTGGGGCCCGCGATTCTTCAACGACACCTCGTTCGGCGTGGCCGGCGAAGGCGACGACGGCATGTTCGACACCGCCGCCGAGCTGGTCAACGAATTCCGCGTCACGCAGCGGCTACCTTATGGCGGGGACGTGTCGGCGCGCGTGCTGGCGCGCGCCACCGAGGACCTGCATGCAACCGTCGCGGGCGAGGGCGTCCAAAGCGCCGACGTCATCCTCGAAGCGGAGATTCCGATCCTGCGCGGGGCGGGCGTCGCGGCGCGCGATCCGCGCATCCAGGAAGAGCGCAACCTGATCTACGCGGCACGTGAGTTCGAGCGATTCCGCCGCGAGTTCTTCTTCGACATCACGAGCGACTTCCTCGACCTGGTGGTGCGACGCCAGGGCATTCAGAACGCGATGGAGCAGGTGGCAAGCCTGCAGGCGCTGACGGAGCGCGAGTACGAGCGCTATCACGCCGGCCGCATCGACCTCAACCAGTACGCCCTCGCCCAGCAGCGCGCCTTCGACGCCCAGGACAGCCTCAACAGCCAGCTTGAGAGTTATCGCCTGGCGGTCGATCGCTTCAAGGTGCGGCTGGGGATGCCCACGGATCGGCCGCTTTCGGTGGCGATCTCGACGCCGGGGCTGCCCGTGCCCGAGATCGACCTCGCCGAGGCTGTGCGGCTGGCGATGACGTATCGGCTCGATCTGCAGACGCGGCGCGATCAGGTGCAGGACGCCCGCAGCCGCATCGAGATCGCGCGCAACGACCTGCTGCCCGACCTTGACTTCACCGCACTCGTCGATGTTCCCACCGATGACGATCGGCGACGCGCCGGCGTCGATTTCGAGCCCCGCGACAGCATCTTCAGCGCGGGCGTCACCTTCGGCCTGCCGCTGGACCGCGAAATCGAACGCCTGGGCCTGCGCGATTCGCAAATCAGTTACGAGCGCTCCATCCGCGCCTATGAGGAATTCGCGGACAATCTCGCCGTCACCGTCCGGTCGGCCGTGCGCGACATCGACCGCACGCTGTTCACGCTGCAGATTCAGACCCAGGGCATCATCAACTCTCAGAATCGCCTGGACAGCATCGAGGAAGTGCCCGACCGCTTCTCGGCGCGCGACAAGACCGAAGCGATCGAAGACTTGAACTCGGCGAAGGATCAGTACGACCAGGCGTATCGCGACCTGCAAATCGCCATTCTGCGTTACCTGCTGGAGACCGACCAGCTTCGCGTGCTGCCGGGCGGCGGCATTCGGCCGCTGGAGGGCATGGAGGTCGATCCGGATGCGACCACGCCGCGGCGGCAGATCGAGGAATATCTCAGGCGGCGCGATCCGTCGGAATATGCACCGTTCGTCGAACCGTTGGAAGAAGAGTTGAAGCCCGAAGAAGGTTCGCCCGAGGCCGAAGAAAGCGCTCCGGCGGGCTCCGAAGATGGCGAGGTCGAGCCTCCGGCAGGCCCGCCTGCCGAAGAAGAGGACGAACCCGACGCCTAGCATCAGATTCCGGCGACGCAGCGGAAAAACCCTTCATGCCCACCTGCACGCGACATTCATCGCCCCAGCGCCCGCTCCGCCCCCGGCTGCGATCGGGGAAAACCGGCTCGATCATCGTCTATCTGCTGATCCTGCTGGCCTTCGGCGTGGCGATCGGGCTGTGGGCCGTGGCCGGCCGCGATGGCGCTGGCGCAGGGGAAAACTCGCCCGACCTCTTCGTCGTTCAGAAAGGCGCGTTCGACATCACCATCCCCGCGATGGGCGATCTGGCGGCCCTCAAGCAGGTCGAAATCCGCAACCAGCTTGAAAGCCGCGCCGTCATCACCTACATCGTGCCCGAAGGCGCGACCGTCAAGACCGGCGAAATCCTCATCCGCCTCAACGACGAGGAAATCCAGACCCGAATCGACGAGGCCGAGGAAGCCGTGAACAGCGCCGAAAACGCCCTGCAGAACGCCATCGCCAACCTCGAAAACCGCAAGTCGGTCCGCGAGTCGGAACTGGCGCAGGCGAACCTGAACATCGAACTGGCGGCGCTGGCGCTCGAAGGCTGGGCCAAGGGCGAAGTCGTGTCGCGGCGCAACACCCTTCGCATCGACATCGAAACG
>CAZLDF010000048.1:0-5530 GCA_964558095.1 uncultured Isosphaeraceae bacterium
AGACAGCAGGCCGGAGACAAGTCGCCTTGTCATCTTGTCATCTTCTCTCCGTGCCCCCGTGCTCTCCGTGGCGCCCCCCCCTGCTCAAACGCCGTGCCAAAGAGCGCGCACAAGCGTCACGGGCGCGCGCGAACTTTTCGCGCCCATCAAAAAAAGCGCGCACAAAGTAAAAGGGGGTCTTCACAAAGTGTTTGCCCAGCTTGACAGTTTCGTCAACCCGCCTTGGCGGCCACCCCGCGCAGCGGTAGCGGATGCGCGCACACAGGAGTCAAGACTTTCCTGAGGGAGAATTCACCGTTTCATGTGGCGATGTCGTGATGACACTCGCCGGCTCACGCCGTTGAGCCACATCGCGAGCCTCTCAGCGTGGCACAGCTTCGCGGCCCGCGCATCGCACACGCCTGGCGCCATTCAGGACCCGCTCCAAGATTGAATCGTCGATGCAATCTGGCGCGCAGCCGGATGGCCGGCGCTCCGGCGCGGCGGCGGGCAGTGACGCAGCCGCACGCACTGGGCCGGGCCCCCGCTCGTGCGCTGGCACGCAGCAGCGATTGATTCCCGGTCCGCCGCCGATACACTGTGCGGCCCGGTCGCGCCGGCGTGCAGAGGCTGAGCGCAGGGTGTTTATCAAGTTTGGACTGCACCGCCCATGCCTGCCACTATTCGATGCACGATTGTGACGCCCGAAAAGGCCGTCTTCGATGAAGAGGTCACGTATGTGTCATTCCCCGCGTGGGATGGCCAGCACGGCATGATGGCGGGGCGGTCGCCGCTGCTGACGCGCCTGGGCGTCGGGACGGCGCGGATCGACCTCCAGGACGGTGGGAGCGTGCACTTTCTGCTCGATGGCGGGTTCGCACAGGTCGAGCCGAATGCGTTGACGCTGCTGACCGAGGCGGCGCTGCTGGCGGCGGAAGTTTCGCTCGAAGCCGCCGAAGCCGACCTCTCCATCGCCAACGATCGCGTCACCAGGCCCAACGAAGACCGCGAGAAGGTCGAGCACGATCAGCGCCTGGCGATGGCGAAGCGCAGCCTGGCGATGAAGAAGTAGGCGGGGGCGGAGTTCGGGGTTTGGAGTTCGGAGTTCGGGGTTCGAAAGAAGGCCGGAAGCGGCGTGGTAGGCGCTCGTCGGACGCTCCCTCTCCCACCCCCCCAAGGAGAGCGGGACAGGAGGGATTGCGGCGAGGATCAGCCTTCAGCCGATTCTTGAATTATGACAACGCTTGAAGCATCGATCGAGCTGATGGAAGAAATGGACGAGCATTCGAAAGCGGTCGATGATGCTTCGATCGCCGCGGCGGATGAATCGCTGGGCCCGCCTTGCGCCGATTTGCCTCTGACCTCACGCGTCGAAGCCCTGCTCATCAGCACCGACAAGCCGCTGACGGAGGCCAAGCTCGTGCAGATGCTCGCGCTGTCGGGCGCCGGGCAAGTCAAGGCGGTGCGCGAGGCGATCGCGGAACTCAACCGCGGCTACGAAGAATCATCGCGATCGTTTCGCGCCGAGCGATTGGCGGGAGGCTGGCAGATTCTGACCTTGCCGCAGTTTGGAGCGCTGCTGGAGAAACAGCACGCGGTTCGCCAGCAGGGCAAGCTCAGTCAGCCGGCGTTGGAGACTTTGGCGATCATCGCCTATCGCCAGCCGGTGATGCGCGCCGAGATCGAAGCGATCCGCGGCGTGGCGAGCGGGGAAGTGCTGCGCGGCCTGCTTGAGCGGCGGCTGGTGAAGATCGTCGGTCGGGCCGAGGAGCTCGGCCGGCCGATGCTGTACGGCACGACGCGCGAGTTCCTTGAAATCTTCGGGCTGGCGAGCCTCGACGACCTGCCGGCGGTGGAGGGGCTGAAGGGACCGCGGGGCGGCAGACCCTCGAACGACCTGTCGCCGCGACGCGAAGACGCAAGCGTGGACTCCGCAGGTGAATCCGTTTCGGGAGAATCGGCATCGGCCGCTGAGCGCTGACGCCAGCCGGTCAACTCGCGCCGGTTCGTCGAATCGCGCCCAACCGCAGGGGCACGAGGCCCCTCGCGAAACGCGTTCGCGAGCGAACACCTATCATCATGAGCGGCGACGTGAATGCAGCGTCAAAGCGAATTTGGAGCGTGCAGCGATGATGCTTCGAGTCTGGGTTTTTGTTTGCGCAGCGGCGGCCGTCGCCATCGTGGGCGGTTGCGGGACATACGAAGTGAAGGGGCGCGTCGTGCGGGGCCCCGCGAGCGCGGTCGAGTTCGTCTCGGCCGATGATCCGCGGCTGAACGACACGGGCGTGCCGAGCGCGAACATCGACGTGATTCGCGATCCGAAGAGCCTGGGGCGCGAGACGGTCGCGGCGCTGCGCAGCGGCGCCGATGGCGGCTTCGTGCTCCGCATCGATGACGCCACCGCGGGATGGCTGGAAGAAGACTGGCGCATCCGCTGTTATGCAACCGGGTTCGCCAACGCCGACCAGCTGCTGCCGCTGTCGCGCGGCGGGGCCGACGTGCGACTGCTCATCACGCTCTCGCCGGGCTATTCAGAAGCGCCGGTCGAGAGCGAGATGTGGAACGACTTCGAGGAGTTTCGCTGAACGGACCGAATGAAGCGCCGGTTTCACTTCCATCTCCCGGGAATCATCTTCCTGCTCGGCCTCGCGCTGATCGTCGCGTCGGCGATGAACAGCCAGAACAACCTGCTGTTCTGGATCAGCGGGTTGGTTGTCGCGGCAATGCTTCTCTCGGTCGTGGTCTCCAACCGCATGTTCGCCGGGATCGAGGTGCGTCGTGTCGATCCGCGCCACGGCGCCGTCGGCGACGCGCTGGTCATCGGCTACGCCGTCACCAATCGCAGCCGCTTCTTCTCCATCTTCGACATCAGGATCGAAGAGCGGCCGGTGAGCGGCGCCGCGGGCTGGCCGCGGCTGATGCGCGGCTCGCAGGCGTGGGTGATGCACGTCGGGCCGCGGGAAACGGTCCATGGCGAAGCCGTGTTCTGGCCCACGAAGCGTGGCGAGGCGCGCTTCGATCGCATCCGCATCACCACCACGTTCCCGTTCGGCCTGATCAAACGATCGGTCACGATCTCCAGGCCGCAGCACACGCTGATCTATCCGATGCTCTGGGAGCTGCGGCGGAACGTGTTGGCGGCGATCACGCCGGCGGGCCCCGGGGGAATGATGGTGTCCAACCGGTCCGGGCCGGGCGATGAATACTTCGGCATGCGCGAGCATCGGCAGGGCGATTCGTACCGGCAGGTGTCGTGGAAGCGCAGCGCCGCCCTGGACACGCTGATCACGATCGAGCGCACCGAGCCGATTCCGCCGCGCGTGCGCGTCGTGCTCGACATGACCACGCCGACGGCCGAGCTGCGCGCCGACGCGAGGGATCATGACGCGCTGCGAAGCCTCGAAGAGGACGCCATCAGCCTGGCGGCGTCGCTGATTCGGCTGGCGGAAACCAGCGGGTATGAAGTCGGCCTGTCGGTGCTGGGTCTGGGTGTGCCCGGCGTGCCGCTGCGGCGAAGCCAGTGGCACGTGCACAAAATCATGGCCACGCTCGCGTCGCTGAATCTCGACGCGCCGCGCGACGCCCGCGAACGCGGCGCGATCCCGCAGGCGGAGCGCGCGGGATTGGCACTCATCCGCCCGGACCGCGCCGAACCCCCCCCGGGGCGCGACGACGCCTTGTGCCTGACCGCCGGCCAGCTCGCCATGCTGGCGCTGCACCCGGTCAGCCGCCCGCCCGCGGGCTTCGAAGCGCCGCCCAGTCGCGGACCGCGGCAAGTCAGCCGCCGGCGGGAGGCGATCGCATGAACCTGCTGCGCAGCTTTCCGCTGATGTGCTTCGTGCTGGTGCTGTTGTCGATCATCGGCGTGGCGCTGGCGCAGGAGAGCATCGAGCTGCTGCTCGTGGGGGGCACGCTGGCGGTGATCAGTTGGTTCGTGACCGAGGGCCCGCGGGGCCGCGCCTTGCCGCGCTGGGTGTCGAACATCCTCATCATCGGCCTGTCGCTGCACGCGTTCGTGCAAGTGTTCGAGCACCTGGGCTCGCCGCACCTGGTGCAGGTGATGGGACGCTTCGCGCTGTATCTGGCGCTGATCAAGCTCTACGAGCGCAAGAGTCGTCGCGATTACGCGCAC
This sequence comes from uncultured Isosphaeraceae bacterium, assembly GCA_964558095.1. Lineage (GTDB taxonomy): Bacteria > Planctomycetota > Phycisphaerae > Phycisphaerales > SM1A02 > CAZLDF01. The sequence goes on from CAZLDF010000048.1 coordinate 4,112, forward strand.
CTGATGCTCATGACGCTGCTGATGATGCTCAGCGGCTGCATGCGCAGCGCCGAGCTTGCATTCGGCTTCGTGCTGATCGTCTATACGGTGCTGGGGCTGTACGTGCTGATGCTGTTCCAGTTGTACGCGTCGTACGAATGGGCGCGGCGCGATCGCGCGGCGACGACGCCCGCGGACGATCGCCTGGCGCCGATCGTCAAGCCCATCGTCGGCCGATCGACGGGCCTGCACTTCCGCGGGCTGGCGACGGCGCTGGCGGTGATCGGCATCGCCATCAGCGGGGTGATCTTCACGATCTTTCCGCGCGACTTCGGCCGGGGCATGATGACGCACCTGGACGCGCCGAGGCTCAGCCGCGACACCGGCTTCGCCGACAACATCGACCTGCGCTTCGGCGACCGGATCAACGAGTCGCGCAAGCTGGTGGCGACGCTGCGGATCACGGATTCGCGCGGGGACAACGTGGTCGTTCGCCGGCCGCTGTATCTGCGCGGCGCGGTGTTCGAGCAGCACGGCTCGGGGCGCCGCCGCGCCCACCAGGGCCGCTGGTCGCGGCTGGATCGCCCCGACGGGCGCGTGCGGCAGATTGTGACGGGATCGCAGCGGCCCACCGCCGTGGCCGGCGCCATTCCGCCCGCCGCCGACGTGTGGACTTTGCACTTCTCGTTCGTGCATCCGACGAATGCGATCTTCGCGCTGTATCCGCCCGCGGCGGTGAACACGTCATCGCCGGCGACGCTGGAGTTCGTGCCCGACACGCAGGAGCTGCTCATCGCCGATGGACTGCGGCTGTCTTCGTATTCGGTGCAGGTTGTGAACAATCCGAGCGACGAGACGCTGGGCCGGTTGCTGCGCGACGGGACGATGTACACGCCGCCAAGCGATTATCGCAGCCGGGCGGTGACGGAGTTGGCGCAGCGCCTGCTCGGCGAGGCGGGCGTCCCGGCCGAGCGCCCTGAAGCCCTCGCCGATCGGCTCCGCTGGAACCGCGACGTCGCCGAGGTGTTCAGGCGCCACCTGCAATCGCGACAATTCACCTACACCCTCGACCTGAGCGACGCGCGCGTCACGAGCGGCGATTTCGGCGACCCGCTCGAACGGTTCCTCTTCGAAACGCGCCGCGGCCACTGCGAGTATTTCGCCGCCGCCATGACCGCGCTCTGCCAGGCCGTCGGCGCGCAGGCGCGGCTGGTCACCGGATACGTCGCCTACGACTCCGAGCAGACCGAAGGCGAATACGTGATTCTGGAATCCAATGCGCACGCGTGGGTGGAAGTTCGCACCGGCAGGCATCGCTGGACGACGTTCGATCCCACGCCACCGTGGGCGCTGCGGGCATTCCACGACTATGGCGGGACGCTCGCCGACCAGCTTCGCTGGATGTACGAACAGTTCGAAGGCGACTGGAGCACCGCGGTG
>CAZLDF010000049.1:0-7413 GCA_964558095.1 uncultured Isosphaeraceae bacterium
CGGCCCGCGCCGCCACCAGCACCATCCACGAATGGCTCGAAGACTCGCTGCTGCCCAACACCGATTCCGTCAACGACGGCTCCATCAGCAACCCGGCAACGGAGACCACCTTCACCGTCGCCAACGGCGAGCGCTTCCAGATCGGCGATCAGATCATGCTCGCCCAGAAGCCCGAGGTCATGCTCGTGACCAACGTCGCGGGCGACAACCTCACCGTCGTGCGCCAGTACGGCGGCAGTCCCTCCGCCTCGCTCGTCAACGCCGACGTCATCAACATCATCGGCAACGCGGCGCTGGAAGGCGACGAGGCGCCCAGCGCCCGATTCACCAGCCGCGTGCGCAAGCAGAACTACACGCAGATCTTCACCGCGACGATCGACATCTCCGGCAGCCAGCTCGCCGCCACCAGCCTCGGCATCGCCGACGAGATGGACTATCAGAAGCAGGAGCGCCTGCGCGAGCTGCTGCGCGATCTGGAAAACTGCGTGATCAACGGCGTGTCGGCGTCGAGCAACCCGCAGGGCGACGTCTCGACGCGCCGCACCATGCGAGGCATCATCGCCGGGCTCTCGACCAATCTCTTCGAGCCCGGCGTGGGCGCCATCCCCGAAGGCGCCGGCAGCGGCAACGACCTGCTCACCGAGGACATGCTCAACACCGCCATGCGCCTCATCTGGGAGCAGTCCTCCGGCCGCATCGACACCATCGTCTGCGGCGGGTACCAGAAGCGCCAGATCAACGGCTTCATCGCCGCCAGCCAGCGCTTCGCCGACGACGCGACGACCTTCAGCCAGATGGTCGATGTCTATGAATCGGACTTCGGCGTCTGCCGGGTGGTGATGAGCCGCTGGGTGCCGCGCGACGCCGTGCTGCTGCTGGACAGCTCGCGATTGAGCGTGCTGCCCCTGGCCGGGCGCAGCTTCCACTTCAAGCCGCTGGCGAGCACGGGCGACAGCGAAAGCGGCCAGGTCATCGGCGAGTACACGCTCGAGCTGCGCAACGAAGCCGCGCACGCGGTCATCAGCAACCTCGGCCTCGCGGCGTAAGCAGTGGCACAGGCGTCCCGCCTGTGATCAAGACAGTGGCACAGGCCTCTGGCCTGTGATCGCGTCCTCGGCCTCAATGGCCGAGGACGCGATAGCGGCGACTCGGAAGTTCAATGCGTCAGCGTCGCTTCACATCGACATTTCCTCCTGCTCCGGTCGGTCGCGTCGTGTGCACGCGGCGCGGCTGACCGGCTTCCGCGAACGACACGAAACTCAGCGGGGCAAGGTCACCACAGGCGACTCTTCGACCCGCTCGCGAAACGTGAACTATCACCCGAACTCCGGAATCCGAACCCCAAACCCCGATCACCACCATGCTCATTACCGACATCCATCTTGCCCGTTTCGAACCGACGCTTCACGTCGCCGTCGCCGACGTCGCGACCGAGCTTGAATCGCAGGCCGACGCGACGATCAGCGGCTTCGAAGTCGAAAGCGCTCTGGCCGACTTCGACGTCCACCAGGTCACCAGCGACCACGTGCTCGTCATCGGCGACGTCACGCCGCACGAGATCATCGAGCGCATCAGCGAGAACGTGCTGAGCGTCTCGCGACTGCGCGCTGACGATGGTGGTCCCCTGGTCCCGCCCGTGCCGGGGACGAACAAGAAAGCACGAGTGCGCACATTTGCCCGGCAGATCGCGCAGGCCCAGGCGTGGCTGCTCGGCGCGATCGGACTCGAAGCCGAGGATCCCGAATCGGAGCAGGCGATCGTCAACGTGACGGATGTGCAGCGGCTGCTGGCGCTGCGAGTGATTGCCGACGTGTTCGCGGCCGAGGCGGCGTCGAAGGCGACGGTCGATTCGCTGACCCTGCGCGCGGCCCTCTATGCCGATCGCGCGCGCCTCGCGATCGAATCGACTTCCATCCAACTCGATCTCGACGGCGACGGAGAAGCGGAAGAAACCCGCTCGCTGCGCAGTGCGACGTTGCATCGCAAATGAGTCATTCTGCGCCGCTCGGCGGCTGCGCCGCAGCGGGACGAGCCCGCTCGCGAAACGCGCACCCCGATCCCGAACCCCAAACCCCGAAATCCGAACCCCTACGCCATGCCCGACCTGCTCACCGCCATCCTGCAATTCGGTCCCGCCGGCCTGATCGGGCTGCTGTGGATATTCGAGCGCCGCCAGAACGCGACCCGCGAGCGGCAGATCGACGAAGCGCACCGCGCCATCACCCAGCAGACGACCGGCATCGATTCCTTGCTCACGGTCGTCAAAGACAACACCCGTGCGATGACCTCGCTCGAGCAGACGCAGCGCCAACTCGTCGAGCTGGTGCTCCACCACCGGCGCGCCAGGCCGCCCGCCAAGCGCGAAGTGGCGTAGGGAAAGTCAAAACATCCAAGAGTCGAAAGTCCGAATCAAGCACTTCGGCGCTGGGGTGACACAGCCGACTACTTGCCACGCCCGAGTGCCTCGCTTTCTGATTTGGACATTTGGACATTTGGACATTTGGACCTTTCCCCCAGTATCCTGTGCGCGTGTTTCAACGAGTCGTGACGATTGCAGTGCTGAGCATGCTCTGTTCGTGTCAGGGCGCGACGAAGCCCCGGCAGGATGGAGCGATCCAGCACCCGGGCGACCGAGTGGGCGACGCGGGGGGCGCGGGCGGCGGGACGAACTCGCACGACGGCGCGGTCGCGTGGCCCTACTGGCCCGCGTCGATGCTCGTGCATCCGATGACGCGATTCGTCGAGAACACCGACAACGAGAACGAACGAATCCTCGAACTGCGGCTGGAGTTCCGTGATCGTGACGGCGTCTTCTGCCGCGCGTTCGGTTCGCTGCGCGTCGATCTGCACGATCGCGCGCCCGACGGCCGGGGCAACGGCGCGCTGATGACGTGGGAGATGGACCTGCGCGATCTCGATGTGAATCGCGACCGATTCGACGAGGTCGTGCGGATGTATCTCTTCAGGCTCGCTGTGCCGAAGGAGGACATGCCCCGCCAGCCGCAGGTGCAGGTCTATTACCTGTCGGCGGATGGAGCGATGGTGGAGGTGACGGAGGCACTGGGGACTGGGGATTAGAAAGAGCAGGCAATAGGGACTAGGGACTCGGCACTAGGAAGATGAACATGACTCGCTCCCTAGTGCCGAGTCCCTAGTGCCTAATCCCCAGTCCCTGCCCCAGACCCCTCGATCACTGTGTACTGGTCGAGGTTGAGCACGACGACTTCGCCGTCGTCGAGTTCGAGTTCCAGGCGATCGAGCCAGAGCTTGTCGTCCTTTGCGTGGGCGAACCACGAGCCGGTCTTTGCCTGGCGGAAGCGCTTGACCACGCCCTCGACGGTGTTGGACCAGAGCTTGTCGCGTTGAGGCAGTTGCTGCGTGACGCGTACGCGCGTGCCGGGCTGAAGGATCGTGGTTTCCAGTGCCATCTGCGGGAATCCTACCGTTTCGCGAGCGGGGTCGTCCCGCTGCGCTCGGCCACCGGCGGCGCCGGCTGCGAAAGCTCCACCGGCCCGATGGACGCGATGGTGAACTCGCCGAAGTCGCGGCCTTGAAGATAGTCGTTCACCCGATCAAGCGAGACGGCATCGACCGCGGCGGCGACTTCCTTGAGATCGCGCGGCCGGCCGATGCGGAAGGCGTCGCGCGCCAGCGCCCGCGCTCGCGCGGGCGTGGACTCGCCCTGCATCACCATGCGGCTCTTGAGGCCGATCGCCGCCCGATGGAACTCCTCTTCGCTCACGCCTTCGCGCATGCGGAGAATCTGCTCGATGCAGACGTCGAGCGTCTCCTGGGCGCGCTCGGGCGTCGTGCCGGCGTAGAGCGAGACCGAGCCGCGGTCGCGCCCGGCGTTGTACGACGCCGACACGCTGTAACAGAGCGACCGCTTCTGGCGAACCTCGGTGAACAGCCGCCCGCTGGCGGAGCCGCCGAGCACGCTGATCGCCAGTCGTTCGACCATCGAGTCGTCATCGCGCTCGCGCGGGCCGTCGAACGCCAGGGCGATGTGCACCTGCGCGGTGTCGTGTTGAAGGTGCACGGCGCCTCGTGCCGCGCGCGCGGTCTCTCGCGGTTCCTGCGAATCGCCGGCCCAGCCGCCGAGCAGCGAATTCAGTTGCGCGACGATCGCGTCGAGATCGACGGCACCGGCGACGGCGAAGATCGATCGTCGCGGCCGGCAGTGCTCGTTCCACGCGATGCGCAGATCATCGATGCTCATCGCCGTGATCGTCTGCGGCTTGCCGTGACCGCTGCGATTGAATGGCGGGGGCGCGTGCTGCTCGTGAAGCTGGATGCTCACCTTTTCCTGTGGATCGTCATCGATCGACGCCAGCGTCTGCAGGCACAGGCTTCGCACCGCCTCCATCGCCGACGCGGGCAGGTGCGGCCGGGTGACCATGTCGCAAACCAGCGGCAGGACGGCCTCGACGCGCGAGCCGAGCATCGTGGCGCTCAGGTGCAGATGATGCGACGACACGCTCGTGCCCAGGTGAACACCCAGGCGGTCGAGCGCATCGGAGTGTTGCCGGGCGTCAAGGTCGCCGGCGCCGCGCTCGATCAGCTCGCACAACATGGCCGACTCGCCCTGGCGATCGACCGGCGAAACCGCCGACCCGATGGGCAGGAGCCATGAGATCGCGGCGGAGGAAACGCTGGCGATCGGCTCGATGTGCACCGCCATGCCGTTGTCGAGCGTGCGAGTAAAGATGCCCGTGGTCGTCATGGGAGCGGATGATAGGGGATTCGGAAAATGTCCAAAGTCCAAAATCCAAAAAGGCAAGAAGTCCAAGTCCAGCGCGTATTCGAGTTGCTGGGAGATGACGGCGTTGCCCGCGAGACCCAGATACGCGATGGCTCGGACGTCGGTCCGGCGGTTCGTGGCTCGTTCTCACTTGGACTCTTGGACTCTTGGACTTTTGGACATTTCGGCGTCAGTTGCCACCACGTCGTCCATGCCATAGACGCCCGCGGGTCGGCCCGCCAGCCAGGCGGCGGCGTCGAGCGCGCCCAGCGCGAATACGTCCCGATCGAGGCAGAAATGAGAAATTTTCAAAATTTCTTTTGGGCCGTTAAAGATGACTTCATGCTCGCCGACAACCGCGCCGACGCGCCGGCTGACGATGCTCGCGGGCGGCAGTTCGCGGCCTGTGGCGAGGGCGATCGTTTTCGCCAGGAGCTTCGCCGTGCCGCTGGGCGCATCGCGCTTGTGGACGTGATGCGTTTCCGAGATTTCGATGGCGCTCGCAGCGCCCAGCGCGAGCGCCGCCTCGCCGACAATCCGGTTCATCAGCGCGACGAACCGGCTGGTGTTGGGGGCGATGAGCACGGCGACGGAACGGGCGATTTTGCCGATTTCATCGAGGTTTTGGGCGGAAAGCCCCGTCGAGCAGATGACGAGCGCGGCGGCGAAATGCGCGCTCATCGCCGCGCAGCGCATCGCGCCGCTCGCGCTGCTGAAGTCGATGATCACGTCCAGCGGATGCGCCGCCGATGCGCCATCGCACTGCGGCGTTTGGATGTCGGCGCGCGACCACTCGGCGACGAGCTGGAATCGCGAATCGGCGGCGGCGAGACGGCAAACGCGCGACCCCATTCGACCGTTCGCGCCGTGCACGGCGAGTCGCAGCGCGGCGGGGTGAGCGGGCGCCACAGATCGATCACCCCCAATATTTTCTGTGAAGGAACTTTCCATCCGCGACCGATAGTGGTAAAAATTTGTGGCGGATCGTTTTTGTTTCGCGGTCCGCCATGAACTTCCGTCTCGCTCCGACATGCTAGCAAACAGGAGGTCATAACCATGGCCAGGAAGAAACGCGCCACGAAGAAGGGCACGGCCAAGAAGGGTCGTCGCCGCAAGAAGAAGGCTGGAACGAAGAAGGCCACACGCAAGAAGAGGCGTCGTCGCAAGAAGAAGGCCACGTCCGCGATGGGCGCGCCCCGCAAGAAGCGGCGTCGCCGCAAGAAGAAGGCGGCGATGTAAACATCGTCGCTCTCTGGACCCAAAGCAGATTCAGAGAGATTCGACATCGACCACCGTCCGCCGGATGGGCCGGCGGGCGGCTCCTGAAATCAATCGACGGAAGCTCATGCGCAGGGCCGGTTCGCCGGCCCTGTTGCATTGGGGGCGGGAAAAAGTCATACCCCGCCCGCCGCGGTTGATGCCCCCTTGCGCGCTCCCCTACAATCGCCGCCATGACGCACGTCATCGCAGAGCCCTGCATCGGCACCAAGGACACGTCCTGCGTCGATGTCTGCCCGGTCGATTGCATCCACCCCACCAAGGGCGAAGCCGACAAGTTCGCTCAGTTCGAGATGCTCTACATCGACCCGGAGACCTGCATCGACTGCGGCCTCTGCGTGGACGAGTGCCCCGTCCAGGCGATCTTCCCCGAAGAAGACCTGCCCGAAGAATGGCGCGATTACATCGAAATCAACAAGAAGTGGTACGCAGAGAACGTGTGACGACGACCCTGCGACGCGAGTCGTCGTTTCGCGAGCGTTCTGTCGTTTCGCGAGCGGGCTTGTCCCGCTGCGGGTCGGCGCGTTTGCACGACCCGCGCAGGGGCACAAGGCCCCTCGCGCAACGAAGTCTTCGCGGAACGGAATCCCCGCGGAACGGAATGATTATTCCTCGATCTCCGCTTCTTCTTCCGCCAGCTTTGTCACGCCGCTGGAGGCGTCCGGCCGCTCCGTCCAGTCCACAGCGCGCCGGCCAAGATTCAGCTCTGTCGGCATGGTCTTGCGATATCCCAGCTTGCGGATCACTTCCAGCACGTCCGTCCACGTGGGGAACGACTTGCCGTTGACGCGCTTGAACGCCTCGATCGCCATGATGAACTGAAACTGCTCCTGCGTCATCTCGCCTTCTTCAGCGGATCGCATGAAGTCGGTGCGACGGCGACCCGGCCCGCGGCGGCGCTCGAGGTTGGTGTCGGTGCCCGCCTCGACGTGCCGGCGATCGATCCCGCTGCGCCGATCGACCACTTCGCGGCGGTCCGGGCCGCGCTCGAAGTTGTCATCGGGCTGTTGCTGCTGCTCCTGGGGCGCGTTTTCCGGATGAAGCTGGGCAGTGGGCGCTTTGCCCGCAGCCGGCTTGCGACTCTGCTTCCTGGTGGTGCTGGCCATCTGAATGAAGTCCTTTCCCGCCGCACGCCGGCGAACACCGGCTACACTACGCACGCCCGCGGCGGCCGGTGCGGCCCGGCGCGGGTCCGATCGCCCCACGAGCCGTCAATCAACAACTATCGGATAGGCCCGCCCGCGGTTTCAATTGAGTTTCGCCTCGACGCCGTGCCCGCCGACCAATCGCCCCATTCACCGACCCCGGCCCAGCCGCGTATCGACCTGCGAGCGGCGATTCTCGCGTGGATCCTGCCCGGTCTGGGCCACATCAGCATCGGGCAGCGCCAGCGC
>CAZLDF010000050.1:0-6096 GCA_964558095.1 uncultured Isosphaeraceae bacterium
AGGTGCACTACGCCATGATCACGGGCGAAACGGGCGCTTCGCCGATCGTGATGACGCACAAGCGCCTGCGCAGCGACGAATACACGTTCGCCGGCCGGTCGTATCCCGTGACGGTGTGGGAATCGACGAATTCACTCTATCCCACGATCAAGAGCACCACGTGGATGTCCTCGGACGGGCGATTGATGTTCGACGAGATGCAGATGCCCTTCGGAAAGATGGCGACGAAGCTGGCGACGAAGGAGCAGGCGACGCGCGCGATCGACGGCGGGGGGCCGGAGCTCATGTTCAACAGCTTCGTCTCGCCAGACAAGCCGGTGAGCAACGCCCGCGCCGCGACGAAGTCCGTTCTTCGCCTGCGCACCAAACAAGGCGCGATGCCCGAGCTCCCCTCCGCCGGCGCCCAGGGCGTGCAGCGCGGCGAGGACGAACGCACCATCGTCCTCAACATCGACATCAACGACAATCAACCCGCCAGCGGCGAAGACAAGGCCAACAAGGAATACCTCGAACCGTCCGCCGCGATCGACTCGACCGACAAGATGATCATCGCGCTGGCGAAGCGCGCGACGAAGAACGCCGGCGACGAACCCTTCAAGCGGGCCGAGGCGCTGCGGAGCTTCGTCCACAAGCACATCGATCAGAAGGCCCTCGACACCGCCTTCGCCTCCGCCTCGGAAGTCGCCCGATTGCGCACCGGCGACTGCAGCGAGCACGGCGTGCTGCTGTGCGCGCTGCTGCGCGCCGACGGCATTCCCGCCCGAATCGCCGGCGGGCTTGTCTATGCCGATCAGTTCGCCGGCACGGAAAACATCTTCGGCTGGCACATGTGGACGCAAGCGCTGATCGGCGAGGAGTGGGTCGATTACGACGCGACGCTGCCCGTGCGCTACGACGCCATGCACGTGCTCACCACCGCCGACTCGATGGCGCAAGGCTCCCTCACCGATTCGATGTCGTCGATGATTCAACTCTTCGGCAACCTCGAAATCGAGGTTGTCGAGGTTGGGTACGAGAGGAGCGACGATGCGACGGAGTGACGAAGCGACGGAGCGGGGCAAGCCCGCTCGCGAAACGAGCGCGTTTTGATGCTGTGACGCCTCCGCACTTACGCTGTGCGCATGCTGACGAACCGTGAACTTCCCCCGCTCCCAGCGCGACCCGAATCCGGGCACAAAGGCACGTTCGGGAAGGTGTGCGTCATCGGCGGGCAGGGCGGCGGCGCGAGCGGCATCGACATGATGATCGGCGGCCCAGCGCTGTGCGCCACCGCGGCGCTGCGCAGCGGCTGCGGCCTTGCGGTGCTCGCCATGCCGCGCGGCATTCTTGCTGAGGGCCTGACGATCGCGCCCTCGGCGACGGGGCTCGCGCTGCCGGTCGATGACGAGGGCCGCCTGCAGCCCAGCGCCGTCGCGGAGCTGATCGACGCGCGGATCGGCGGCATCGATTGCTTCGCGATCGGGCCCGGCTTCGGCGCCGACGTGCCGCAGCAGCAGATTGTGATTCGACTTCTTTCGCAGGATGAGAAGCCGGTGGTGGTCGATGCCGACGCGCTCAATGCGCTGGCGCTCTGCGTCGATTTTCATCGTGACATCCGCGCCGCGGCGATATTCACGCCGCATCCCGGCGAGTATCAACGACTGGCGAAAACCCTCGGCATCGAAGGCGACGCGGTCGAAGACGCCGGGCGGCCCGACGCCGCTGCGAAGCTCGCCCAGCGGCTGGGCTGCGTCGTCGTGCTCAAAGGTCATCGCACGGTGGTCACCGACGGTCAGGACATCTTCATCAACGAAACCGGCGGGCCTGCGCTCGCCACCGCCGGCACGGGCGACGTGCTCACCGGCGTCATCGCCGCGATGGTCGCTCAGTTCTTCAAGCAGCATCTGGGCGTTGGCTCGCGGCGGCTCTCGCCGGAGATGCGCGGCGGGCTGGACCTCATGGCCTGCGCCCAGCTTGGCGTGCACCTGCATGGGCTCGCAGCCGACCTGTGGGCGCGCGAACACGGCAGCGCGGGATTGCTCGCGGCGGACCTGGCGGATTGCCTGCCGGCGGCGATGCAGTCCTGTCGGGCGGGCTAAGCCGCGAGCGGCTACACTACATGCTTTCGCCCCCGTCATTTGCACGTTTGCCCTTGCCCTTCGGGCCACGGATATCTCATCACCATGACCACCATGCAGACACCTTCGACGAACAACAATCGCAAGCACATGCACCTTTGCGACCTCAAGGCCAATGGATACGTCGAGGGCATCTACAGCCTGCTCAACCCGCAGATCGGAACGACGCGCGGCGGCAAGCCCTATCTGAAGTGCCTGCTCCGCGACGCCAGCGGCGAAGTGCCGGCGCGGCAGTGGACGTTCGATGAAGGCGCGATCGACGAAATCGCGGCCACCGGCTTCGTTTATGTCGCCGGTCATAGCCAGCTTTACAACGGCCAGGTCCAGCTCATCGTCGAAGTCATCGAAGCGCGGCAAGTCACCGAAGCCGAAATCTCGGCGCTGCTGCCCACTACCAGCAAGAACGTCGATGAGATGTTCGCCGAGATGCGGGCGATCCTCGCCACGCTCAAGCACCCCGCGATGAAGTCGCTGGCCGAGGCGTATCTGAAGGACGAGGACCTGATGACGAGCCTGCGATTCGCGCCCGCGGCGATGTCGCTGCACCACGCGTGGATCGGCGGCCTGCTCGAACACACGCTGCAGGTGATGAAGCTCGCCGACATCATGCTGCCGCTGTATCCGAAGCTCAATCGCGACATCGTGCTGATGGGGCTGTTTCTGCACGACCTGGGCAAGACGAGCGAATTGACGTGGGAGCGCGGGTTCAATTACACGACCGACGGGAACCTCGTCGGCCATGTGGTGCGGGGCGCGATCTGGCTGCAGTTCAAGGCGGCGATGGCGTCGAAGGAAAGCGGGCACAAGCTGCCCACCGACGTGCTGCGCGTCCTCCAGCACATCATCATCTCCCACCACGGCGACCCCGCGTTCGGCGCTGCGAAAGTGCCCGCGACCCCGGAGGCGATCTTCGTCTCCCTGCTCGACAATCTCGACGCCAAAACGCAGATGGGCATCAGCGCCACGCGCGAAGGCGCCGCCGCCAACGACACCGCCGAGTTCACCGACAAGGTGTGGTCGCTCGACAACGCGCGGCTGTATCGCCGCGATCCGCTGGCGCAACCGTGACCGCGCGATGACCTTCCCCGATCGCAGATTCCGGTCGAAGAATAGAATCTGATGAGACTGTGACCCGCAAGCGGTTCCGTGCATCCAACCGGAACCCGGACTTGTCGCGATGATCGAGCAGCGAAACAACCCTGCTTCCGTCGGAATGCGGTCTCGCGTCCTCGTCGGCATCCCCGTCTATAACGAGCAGGGCTATGTCGCTCGCGTGCTCGATCAGGTGCGGCGATATGCCCGCGATATTCTCGTGATCGACGATGGCTCGACGGACGAAACGCCGAGGCTGCTGGCCCGGCAGCCCGTCGAAGTGATTCGCCACGCCGAGAACCGCGGCTATGGGCGCTCCATGCAGGACATGCTGCGCTGGGCCGCGGTCGATGGCTTTCACTGGCTCATCACCATGGACTGCGACGAGCAGCACGAACCCGCCGCGATTCCGCGATTCATCGACGCGATCCAGCGTGATGACGCGGACGTCATCTCCGGCAGCCGCTACCTCGAGTCCACGGCCCTCGACGACGCCCCCCCCAGCGATCGGCGCGGCATCAACAGAACGATCACCGCCGAACTCAACGCACGGCTGGGCCTGCGATTGACCGACGCCTTCTGCGGGTTCAAGGCCTACCGCATCGCCGCGTGCGAGCGATTGTCGCTCGAAGTCGATGGCTACGACTTTCCGATGCAGTTCTGGGTGCAGGCGGTCGCGCACGATCTTCGCATCACGGAACTGCCCGTGCGGCTGATCTACAACGACCCCACCCGCAGCTTCGGCGGACCGCTGGACAACCCGGGTTCGAGGCTGGCGCTCTATCGGCGAACGCTCTGCCGCGAAATCGAGCGGTGCGCGCACCTGCTGCCCGCGGCGGCGCGATGCCGGTCAACCAGCGCCGCGACGACGTCGTCCCGCGATCGTCTGATGCGCCGCTGATGAACCCGCCGCCGATCGATTTGACCATCGAGCCCCGATGCGCGGACTTGATCGAGCTGGTGGCGCATCCGCCGGCGGGCAAGCTGTTCGGCCAGGACATGACTGCGTGGCGCGCCAGGACGCGGCGCGAACTTGCGCTGGCGGATGATCGGCCGATCATCGCCACCGGACATCAGACGCTGCTGTGGCATCCGGGCATCCTGGCGAAGTATCTACTGGTCGATGCATTGGCGGCCTCTGGTTCCCCTCTCCCCTTGGGAGAGGGGTTAGGGGTGAGGGCGGAACCTGCAGGGGCGCGCCATGGCGGACACAGCGCACTCGCGACGGCAAACCTCGTCGTCGATCAGCACGCCGGGGGCTTCGCGGAATTGCCTGTGCCGATTCGGCGAGCCGACGGGTCGCTGGCCGAGCGGACGCTGCAGTTGACCAGCGCCCGGCCGGACGTGCCGATGGCGCTGCATCCGCCGTTCACTCCGCCCGGGCCGCCCGCGAATTTGAATGCAGCGTCGCCGAGCGTGCAGTCGGGCCTCGCGAGCATTTACGACGCGATCGTCGCGCATCGCGAAGCGCCCAACGCGGCGATCCAGATGGCGCGGGCGCTGGCGGACCTGATGCGGCCGTGGGTGGGGCCGACGCCGAACGTCACCGCGTCGGACTTGCTGGAAACATCGCTGTCGCGCGCGATCCTGGCGAAGATGGTTGATGATCCGTGGGCGTGCGCCGAGCACTACAACCGGGCGGTCGCGTCGCTTCCCGAGGCGGGAATCGCGGGCTTGTTGGTGCGCGACGACATGGTCGAGCTGCCGCTGTGGCGGATTCGCGAAGACGGGCGGCGGATGCACGCCTACGACGGCGACGTGCAGCGCTGGCTGGAATCAAACGGGGCCGCCCAGCCGGTGCGCCTCATGCCGCGGGCGCTCTTCATGACCGCGCTGGTGCGGCTGGGCATGTGCGACCTGTTCGTGCACGGCACGGGGGGGGGCAACTACGATCGCGCGATGGAAATCTGGATTCGCGACTGGCTGGGCGTGGAGGTTTCGCCCAAGGCCGTCGCGACCGCGACGCTGCTGTTGCCGCTGATCGACGAGCCCGCGGGCAAGCAATCGTCGGTGGACGACGCGATGCGAGCGCTGCGGCGCGCGCAGCACGACCCGGAGCCCGTGGCGGCCGCGGCGGGCGTTTCGCCCGGGCCGCTCAAGCGCGCCATGCTGGCGCGGATCGACGCGCTGCCGCGCGCAAGTGCCGCCCGGCGCATGGCGTTTCTCGACATGCACGCGCAGCTCGCGGCGATGCGCGAGAAGTTCGATCGTGTTCAGCACGCCCGGCAATCCGTCGAAACCGCGCGCCGGCGCGTCGGCGATGCACGCATCGCCAACCGCAGAACGTGGGCCTTTCCGCTGTACCCGAGCCGGATGATCGACGAACTTGCTGAGCGCGTCCGCGCGGCGGTCGGTGAGCGATGCGATGAATCGCCGCATGTTTCAGGCGGTTGAGCGATGGTTGACTCGCAGGCGAGGCGCCTGCGCCACTGGCGGACTCACGGCCGCGACGGCCGTGCCACTGCTGCACGCATCACCTCGCCGACGTGCGCAAACCCTTGCGCTTCCAGAGCGCATGCAGCTTCTCAAGTTCGATCGGTTCGGTGATCGGTCCTTCGCCCGCTCGCGTGCGGCGGAGAAGCGAGCCGTCCGCGCGGTGGATCGAAACGTGCGCGTCGCTCTCGCCGGCGATGTGCGTGGTCAGCACCCAGTGGCCCGATCCGTCCGGTGCGGGCCGCCACAAGTCGTGACGGCGGCAGATGCGCGGCCTGCCGTCGGGACCCGCCGCGTGATACCACTCGAAACCATACTCGCGCGCCGCGCCGCCTTCACGCGGCAGCAGGCTCCCCAGCAGCCAACCCAGCGATTGCGGCAGATAGCCTCGCGGCACCGCCCAGGCGAAGTCATCGGTCGTGTTGTCCGACCGAATTACGGTCAGCGTCGGAGG
>CAZLDF010000051.1:0-5793 GCA_964558095.1 uncultured Isosphaeraceae bacterium
GATCGGGATCGATGACGGGCGGGCCGGGCGGATCGCCGTAGCCGACGCGATCGCCCCCCCCCCCCCCCCCCCCGGCTTCGCGGATGGCCTGCGACTGGAAGCGGCCGTAGAAATCGATGCTGACGCCCATGGCGGCGTCGCCCTGGCTGACATCGGCCGGAGGCTTGAGCGATGACGCCGAGAAATAGCGCGAGTTGGCGCCCATGCGGCGGAGAATCCGCCAGCCGTCGCGCCATCCAAGCTGCTGAAGGATCGCCTCGAACGTCGTGTTGACCGAGCCGGACTGGCCGGGATTGACGCCCGCGACCCAGCCGCGAAGCCTGGGGTGGCACATGTCGGCCCATCGCGAAGGCTCGGGCAAATCGAGCGATGCGAGGGCATCGCGGTTATAGACGATGCCGAAGCCGGAGAGCGCCAGGCCGAACCAGTGAAGCTCGGGGTCATAAAGACTGATGTCGCCGATGCGATTCTCGCCATAGGCTTGATCGAGCCACTGGGGATCGAACTCGACCGGCGCGGAGATGCTCGTCGAGCGCTCGCGGCCAACGACCTCGACGGTGAGCGAACGTTTGAGCACGCCATGCTCGTATGATCCACCGCCGAAGACAAGGTCGGCGGCGCCTCCCAGCGCGGCGCCGCTTTCCATCGCAGCGCCGTACTGCGCCTGCAACATGCGCCGAATTTCCGTCGTTCCGCCGGGCACGTTGAACACAACTTCGACGTGTGCGGCGGCGTGGTCGCGCCGCCACTGCTCGAAGGCGGCATCGGAATCGTCGAGAAGTCCGGCCTCGCGCAGCGCGCTGCGCTGATCGGCGACGGGCCAGTCGAAGAAGCTCTCTTCGACCCACTGGCTGAATGCTCGCGCGAACTCGAAGCGAATCTGCTCGTTGTGCGGCGTGATGACGATCAATCGCATCGCATCATCGGGCACGTCCGCAGCCTGCGGCCGAAACAGAAACGGCACGCCCAGGAGCACGATGAACGCGATCAGGATGATCCAGCGCGCGGGCTTCATGCGTTCTTGCTCCCTCTCCCCCTGGGAGCGGGCCGGGGTGAGGGCTCTTCGTTCCCCTCTCCCCGTGGGAGAGGCGTCAGGGGTGAGGGCGGAACGTGCAAGTGCATTCGCGACCTTTGCAGAGTCATGCTCGACCAAACGCTATCGCATGCCGGCGGCTCTGCCAACTTCGTCGGCGAACTTCGCGGCGGCCTCGCCGACGGATTCCGCCCAGTTGGGGTCATCTTTGTCGAACGCATAGATGACGGAGCGGCTGGCGGTGACGATGGCGCCGCCGCCGTCGCTGTGAAAGCAGGGCAGGACGTCGTCGATCCCGCCGCCCTGCGCGCCGTAGCCCGGCACGAGGAACATCTGATGCGGCATGATGTTGCGCAGTTGTTTCGCGTCTTCGCGCTTGGTCGCGCCGACGACGGCGCCGAGCGAGCTGAAGCCGCGCGAGCCGAGGTGGTCTTCACCGATCTCGGCGATGATCGAGGCGACGTGCTCAGCGACGGTCTGGCCGGTCTTCAGGATCGCGCCCTGAATCGCGTCGCCGCCGGGATTGCTCGTGCGGACAAGCGCGAACGCGCCGTGGCCGGGCCTGAGGAACGGTTCGATGCCGTCGCGGCCGAGATAGGAGTTGATGGTGATCCAGTCGCTGACGCCCCATGCCTGCGGCTTGTGGACGCCTCCAAAGGCTGCAGTCGCGTAGTGCTCCGCTGAAATCCCTATGTCGCCGCGCTTGGCGTCCAGAACAACCTGGCCACCCCAACGCTTGGTCATGTGGATGCCTTCAATCAGTTCGTCAACGCCCGCGGACCCCAGAGATTCAAAGCAAGCGGACTGGAATTTGATGCATGGCACATGGGCCAGAAGAGCCTGCAAGAGCTGCCACACGTAGAGATGAATTCGCGTTCGATCTCGCATTTCGCGCTGGGAGTCTTCGGACAACTCCTGACATAACGGAAAGTGCTCCAGGAGCTGCACATCCGACAATTCCAGAATCGCTCGCGGCAACTTCTCCACCACCGGATCGATCCCCACGCACACCGGCGCGCCCTTCGCTTCGATCGCCGCGATCAGTCGATCCGCGGCATGCGCGGGCAAATCAGGTTGAATCTTTGTGGGCGGTTGCGGCACGAGACGCGCATTGTGTCACCAACGCCGCATGTCCGCCAATGGCGCGACGGTGGTCACTTCACCGGCTCCGGCGCGTCGATTGGCGCTGCGTTCAAGCTCCAGTCATACGGCAACCACTGGATCTCCGCCTGCGGATCGTCGTCGAGCGCGCGGCCCACGGGACTCGTTTCGCGGGCGTAACGCTTCAGGAAGCTGTGGATTCCGCCGCCGGGCAACCGGTCGAAGTCTTCCTGGCGCCACTTGAACACCTCGCTCAATCGAAGCGTCTGCCCTTCGGCGGTGTTGCGCGTGCGATCGTTGACCCATCGCCGGGCCTGCTCATCGAGCTGCTCGTCGAGTTGATCGGCCGCATACGGCTCGTTGCGAAGGGGGGGGCCGCCCATCGCGCCGCGGACGAGCGCTGCGTGGACGCGAGGATCACCCATCGGGCGGATGCGTTCGTTCTCGAGCTGATCGAGCGTCAACGCTTCGCCGGCGACCGTGATCGACGTTTTGTCGAAAAAGCCGGGCACTCCGTTGACGTTTTCGAAGCCGCTCTTGCGGCTTTCGCGGTATGCCATGAGCAGGACATTGGCGTTGTAGGCGTTGATCCACAAGGCCAGCCGGTCGTTGGTCCCATCGGGAAGCTCGACCCGGCCGTAGGCATCGACGACTTCCTGGAGCTGCTGGCGAAGCGTGAGGTCGATGAGCGCGTCGTAGCGCACGAGTCCCTCGGCGGTGACGAGCGTCGCGAGCAGGCGATCGAACGCGAAGTCGGCCGCGGCGAGGGCGGAACGCTCAGACGTTGCTGCGCCGGCGGCGCCCATTTCAAGATACTGCGGCGAATCTTGCTCGCCGGGCTTTGCGGAATCAGGCGAGCCGATCTGCGGCAGTTTGTCCGCAGCAGAGCGCGAGCCGTCGAGATTTTGTTCGTGCGTGGCGAGTGCGGGCGGCGATGCACCGTCGCCGGTTCGATTCGCGCCGGGCGATTTCTCGCCCAGAGCGGCCGCTTGATCTGTATCCGCAGGCGGGGCGTCCTTCGAGCAACCGATTGCCAGAAGAGCCAGCGCGAAGACGCTGATCGCGTTTGTGAACTGCTTCCTGCATTGACGCATCGATCATCCTCCGTGATGAAGGCCGTTGCACGTTCGGTGCCTCATGCTCGGCCATTGAGGAAGGGCATGAGGACACAGGCGGGACGCCTGTGCCACTGGCTTGGGCCACTGGCTTGTGCCACTGGTTTGTGGCACCGCTCATTCGAGTTCGATCCACTGCGAAGCATACTCCGGCTTGCTGCGCATCAGCCGCTCGTACCTGCTTTCAGGCGAGTTTTCCACATTCCAGGGCCATCGCCCCAGCAGCATCCAAAACGGTGCCGCGACAAGCTCGCCGGCGAACTGAAACGGCGCGATGACGGCTTCGCCCGCTTCGTCCATCGCGCTGGCGGAGACATCAAGCGCCGTGGCCGCGGAGGGATATTTGCCACGCTGTCGCGGCGAGCGGCGGAGCAGGCTGTCGCTGCTTCCATAGTTCGGCTGCACCTCGGTGGTGAGAATGGGCACGACGACCGTCATCGCGGCCCAATGCCGCCGATCGTGCGTGGTGACGAGAAACGGCGCTTCGGCCGTCGCGGCCCGCTCGTGCCCGGCGAGCGCCGGCAGATCGTCATCGGCGCGCAGCCCCGTGCGCTGATTCAGCGATGAGCACCCAGCGGTCGCGAGAACGACAAGCCAGATGATGGTCGCGGAAACGAGCGTTCGCAACGAGGCGTTCATGCAGCGACTCCGATCAGGTTCAATCGCGTTCGTCCAGCAGGCCGAGCGCTTCGAGGACGCTCATCACGATGTCCTCATCGTATCCGCGTCGTGCGAGCGTCGCTGCGACGCGCCGGGCTTGCGTTCGCTGGTCCCTGCCCGTCATCGACTTGAGTTGGCGGCGGGCGAGCTTCAATGCGTCGCCGAGGACGTCGTGATCGGCGAGCAGATCGCCGGCGACGTTTGCCGCCGCCTCCGCTTCGACGCCGCGACGGCGCAACCGGGCCGCCAGCGCCGCGCTACCCTGCGGCCCGCGGCGAAGCGCCGCTTCGCCGATCTGCCGGGCGGCCGCCTCATCGTCGATCCATCCGTCCGCGACAAGTTCATCGAGCGCCTGATCGATGACGGCCGGGCTGTGACCTCGCTGTTGCAGGCGCTCGCGCAGCTCCGATCGAGTCGAAGCCGCGCGCGACAGTCGCGCAAACGCCTCAGCGCGGGCCTTCTGCAGCTCGACGGCGTGCTGGACCGCCGCGGCGATCTCGTCGTCCCAGCGCCGACCGGCGGCGAGGCCCAGCCGCTGCACATCGACATCTCGCAGCCGCGCCACTGCTCTGCCATCGACTCGAATCGAATACACCGACGGATTGCTCGGCAGGGGGCGCAAGTCCGTGATCGTCGAATCGGCTGGAGGTGAACGCTTCACTTTGCTTGCTTCGATCGAACCTTCGCGGGCTTTGCGCCGCCCCCCGCGATGGCCGCCTTCGCGTTCGAGCAGAACCTGCGGCAAATAGGATGTTCGGCGCATGATCCGCCTCGCGCCTTGCACACACGCCGGCCGTGCCAGATGAGCAGGTGGCTGAGCATGGCCCAGTGCTCGCGCGGAAACAGCGCCATCAGATCACGCTCGATCTTCGCGGGGTCCTTGTGTTTGCTCAGCCCGAAGCGGTTGGCGAGGCGGATGACGTGGGTATCGACGACGACGCCCTCGTTGACGTTGTATGCGTTGCCGAGGACGACGTTGGCGGTCTTGCGGTCCTCGCCGCGCAGCGTGAGCAGTTCGTCCATCGTTCTGGGAACCTGGCCGCCGAAGTTTTCGACGATGCTGGTCATCGCGGCGTGGATGGACTTGGACTTCTGCCGGAAGAAGCCGAGCGACTTGACATACGGCTCGATCTGCTGCGGCGTCGCGTTCGTGAAGTCCTTCGGTGTCGGGAAGTCCTTGAAGAGCGCGGGCGTCGCTTTGTTCACAGCGACGTCCGTCGCCTGGGCGGAAAGAATCGTCGCGATCAGCAGTTCGTGGGGGTTGCGATAGTCCAGTTCGCAGTGCGCATCGGGATATTCTTTGCGCAGTGCGCGAAACAATTCCATCGCGCGGGTCCGTTCCGCCGACGACTTCGTCGGCGAGACATGCGCCGACGATCGAGCCGGCTTCGCCTTCTTTTTCCTGATCAGTGGTCGCTTCGTTGACATGACAGGCATTTGCGTGACTCGAACAGCATGAAACCGCGGATGAACGCAGATGAACGCAGATCAGGATATCACGGCTGCTGCATTGCCCATATCTGCGTCCAGCTGCGTGCATCCGCAGTTGCGATCATCCCTGCGTTGCCCCTGTTCGCGTGACCCTGGGTGTGCAGGCCGTCGCGGACGCTGCGATCGCGATGAGCACGAGTATCAGGTTCACGCGCAGGATCGCGTCGGCGGTGGGATGCAGTTCGTTGAAGACCTGGCGGTGAGAAAGCGCCGCGGCCGCATCGCCGGCCTTCGCCTCGGCCCAGAATGCCCGAAGTTCGCTGTTCATCCTCGGTGCGATGCCCAGCGCGTAATACGAGAACATCGCAGCGGCGACAAGCACCGCTGCGGCGCGGATCGCGTTCGCCGGCCGGCGCCATGAACGGCGCTGCGACCACAACTGCACGACGAGCG
>CAZLDF010000052.1:0-7789 GCA_964558095.1 uncultured Isosphaeraceae bacterium
TTTCGCGACACCTATCTCAAGGGCATGAAGTACGACCACGTCGCGTCGATCGACGTCGGCTACATGCGCGGCGTCGAGCAATCGGTCCTCAGCCGCTTTCCCATCACCGAATCGCGCGTGTGGAACGACGCGAATCTCAACACCGTGCAGCGCCCCGGCGAGGGCTGGTCCGAAGTCCCCCGCGCCCAGCAAGGCAAACTCACCTTCCGCCGCAGCCCGCTTTTCGTCAATGTCAAAGTGAGCGACAAGTACGAATTGGCCCTGCTCGTCGTCCATCACAAGGCCGGCGGGTTGCAGGAAATGTACTGGCGCGAAACCGAAGCGCTCGGCGTCGTGCGCCTCATCGACGAACTTCAGAAAAAAGACTTGGCGCGAAACGTCATCGTCCTCGGCGACTTCAACGCGGCGCCGTGGGACAAGTCCGTTCGAATCTATCTCGAATCGGGGATGGTCGATCCGCTGGCGCATCGCGTCATTCCGCACTGGCGCGAGCCTTCGGAGACGACGCTTCGCGAAGCGCGGCGGTACAAGACGCACGAGAGCGACCGCGTGCTCGATTACATCCTGCTCAACAGCGCAGCTCATCGCGAATTCGTCACGGGCAGCGCGTTCGTGCTGGGCACGCTGGCGCCGCCTGAGGACTATGACTGGCGGACCGATGAGCCGCCGCGCGGCTACGCGTCGGACCACTACCCCGTGGCGATCGAGCTGACACCCCGAGATCAACTGTGAGCATGAATCGGAAAGGACGTGTCATGGCCGATGGCGTGAACCGCGCCGCCTCTCGAAGAGCCTTCATTCTGTCCGCGAGCGCCGGCGCGGCCCTGCTGCCGTGGGAGCGGCGGGTGCTGGCGGGTTGGCAGCAGCAGGCGGGGGGGGGCGACGAGCCGCCCGTGCGGCCCCGGCCCGCCGAGCCGCAGTCGCTCGCCGATCTTTCGCCGCAGGCCGCGGAAGGGGGGGGCGATTCCTCCATCACTGCCCAGACGATCGCCGAGGCCGAGAAGCTTGCCGGCGTCGTGTTCACCGATGATGAACGCGCCGTCATCGCCGCGAACATCGCCGACGACGTCAACCGCTTCAAACGCCGCATGGCGCAGACCTTCCCCAACGAACTCGCGCCGGCGCAGACGTTCGACCCGCGCCTGCCCGGGCGAAGCTACGACGTGCCCGGCGATCCGCCGCGCTACGCCGACGTGGACGCGGGCTGGCTTCCCATCGACGACGAGGACATCGCCTTCGCCCCGCTGACGCACTTGTCGCAGTGGCTTCGCAGGCGGCGCATCACCAGCCGCTCGCTGACGCGCATCTATCTCGATCGACTCAAGGAGATCGGCCCCAAGCTCGAGTGCGTCGTCACGCTGACCGAAGACCTGGCGATGGAGCAGGCCACGCGCGCCGACATGGAAATCGCGCGCGGCGACTATCGCGGCCCGCTGCACGGCATCCCGTGGGGCGCCAAAGACCTGCTCGACACCAAGGGCATCGCCACCACCTGGGGCGCGCAGCCCTATCGCGATCGCGTGCCCGACGCCGACGCGCGCGTGGTGTCGATGCTCGATTCCGCCGGCGCTGTGCTCGTCGCCAAGCTGTCGCTCGGCGCGCTGGCCTACGGCGACATCTGGTTCGGCGGGCGCACCAACAACCCGTTCAACCTCAACCAGGGCTCATCGGGTTCGAGCGCGGGCAGCGCCGCCGCCGTCGCCGCGGGTCTCGTCGGCTTCGGTTTGGGCACCGAAACGCTCGGCTCGATCGTTTCGCCCTGCATGCGTTGCGGCACGACGGGCCTGCGCCCGACCTTCGGCCGCGTCGCGCGCACCGGCGCGATGGCGCTGTGCTGGTCGCTCGACAAGATCGGCCCCATCGCACGCCGCGTCGAAGACTGCATGATCGTCCTCGCCGCGATCAACGGCCGCCACGTCGGCGATCCGTCCTCCATCGCCATGCCCCTGCCCTTCGACGCGACCGCGGGCGTCAAGGGCATGCGCGTCGGCTACAACCCCAAGTGGTTCGACGGGGGCGAGGAAAGGGGGGGGCACGAACTCGACCGAGCTGCGCTCGATGTCGTGAAGACCCTGCCGTGCGAACTCGTCGAAATCGAACTGCCCGACTGGCCGTACGACTCGCTCTTGAGCATTCTCATGGCCGAGGCTGCGAGCGCCTTCGAGGAGCTCACGCTCACCAATCGCGATGACGAACTCACCTGGCAGGCGCCCGAAGCCTGGCCGAATTCGTTCCGCATGACGCGCTTCACGCCCGCGATCGAGTACGTCCAGGCCGAGCGCCTGCGTCGCCGCTGCTGCGCGATGCTGGCTGAGCGTTTCGACGGCATCGACGCGATCATCGCGCCAAGTTACGCCGCGTCCCTGCTGCTGATCACCAACAACACCGGCCACCCGTCGCTGACGATCCGCACGGGCATCACCGACGAAGGCGCGCCCCGCGGCATCACCCTCATCGGCGACCTCTATCACGAAGGCCGCCTCGCCAACCTCGCGATGGCGATGGAGCAGAAGCTCGGCGTATGGAACGTGCGGCCGAAGATCGTGTAGGCCTCTGACCCGCCTTCCCTTGGCGCCGACCCGCGAGCAAGTCCCGGAATTCGGGCATTGCCATCAGCCGAGCGGGGCCATTGAGTCGCCGGTCGCTGAGGCCATCGCGTACAGTACCATCCCTTGCCGCTCTTCTCGGCCGGATCGACTTGTCAATGGTGCCGGTCCTCTTGAGCCGAAGAAAGTGACGAATCGAAGTCAGTCTCCTGTCCCACCATGTTCCAGAGCGTCCACATTGAGAACTTTCGGTGCCTGCGCCATGTGACCGTGGCGCTCGATCCGTTCACAGTGCTGGTGGGGAAGAATGACACTGGCAAGTCGAGTTTTTTGGGCACCATTCAGTTCATGGCAGCCGCAGGTGTTCACGGTTTCCACCTGAGTCATGCGGCGGAAGTTGTGACGCTCGGTAAGCTACCGCAGTCCCTGAACATCGAACTGTCGCACAAGAAGGGACTGATCCGGCTGCCAGAGGAGAGAGGAGGCAAGCGGCCGAATGGAGCTCTCGTCGGGCCCACGTCCTATCTGCAGAATGTTCAATCCCCCTATCGGTTCGCGCCCGAAGTCCTGCGGAGGCAAGCACAGGTCGGAATACTTGAGCGAAACCCGCTTCCGCCAGATGGCATGCACCTTGCCGCTGCGGTAGATCGGCTTCCAACCTCTCGCTTCATTCGACTCCAAAAGGATTTCGCCGAACGACTTCCGTTGGTAAAGGAAATCCGGCGCGATCCTGTCTCGCATGGCCACAAGGGCCTCTTCTTCGATGTGCATGGCGCCGGAATCCTGCCGGCCAGTGCGATGTCAGACGGTGTCATGCTGGTCCTGGCGTACCTGACTGTGGTGTATGAGGAATTCGCACCGGCACTGATCATGATTGAAGAGCCGGAGAACGGAATCCATCCGAAGCAGTTGGAACATGTAGTTCGTCTGCTTCATTCGCTGACAACGCGAGAGAATCCGACCCAGGTCATCATGACCACGCATTCGCCGTATGTTCTCGACTTCGTTCCCAAGGGCTGCGTGCGCGTCTTCTCACGTAACGAACAAGGCGATGTCAAAGTCGAGAACTTCGACAAGCTCGATGAGATTCAGGACATGCTGTCGAAGGGTTTTACTCTTGGTGAAGCGTGGTACAACACGGATGAAGAGAAGCTGATCAGCGAGCAACATGCGAATCCTGCTTCTCAGTGAGGGGAATACGGACGTCACGAGGGCGCCAGACGCCGTTCAAGGAGCGCTTCGTCACATTCTGCGACTCGTGCTCAGCGAGCTGTACCAGCGGGAGGTACAACTCGCAGAAATCGCGGGAGATCACCTTCCTCGTTTGCACCGACCGCGCGGGTTTCAGACGAAGGTGCTTCGAGCCATTCAGCTCGCCGATTCCGACCAAGATTTGGACGGGATTGCCATCGCAATCGATCGCGACGGACTTGCCAATAGCAATCGACGGCGCCTGCTCGAACAGGGACGCGAGGATGCCCAACAGCATGGATGCAGACTTGCGTCCCGAACTGCAATTGGAGTGATGGTCGAAATGCTGGAGGCATGGTTGCTCGCAGATTCGCAGGCGATTTCACAAGTATGCTCACTGCATGGCGCGTTCAGCGATCCAGAGACCTACCGCGATCCCAAGCGTGAGTTGAATGCGCTCATCGGTGAGCACCGACTTGATGTCGCTACGACGTACGACAGCATTGCGCGGAGGATCAACCTGCAAGTGCTCCGGCAACGATGCCCGGCATTCGACGATTTCTACCAAGAGGTTCGATCGAGGATTCTCTCGTCTGCGAACTCATGATGTGAAACGCACCATCGAGTCGGTCGTTAGCGACTACCGCAGGTTCACCATCCGCTGCTCGCGGTACCTTGTCGGCGACGGCGTTGGGCGTGGGTGTTGCGGGGCTTTCTCGTACCGGAGATGCCCAGGCCAGCGCGGTGGGAATCGCCGATGTGCGGGTGGTGGCGGAGGAAGGTGGCGATCGTCGCGGACGGCCGCGACCGCCGCGCTGAGGGCGTTGCGGGCATCGGTCCTGGGCCGGGTCGCGGGCTGGGTCCGCTTGGCGGGGCTCGATGCGATGAGGTAGGCGTCATCCAACGCCTTGACCAGCGCGGCGATGTCCTCGGCCTGCCCGCGCGTGACGCTCAGGGCTTCATGGTTTGCGGAGAGGCGCGCGGCGAAGTTCGCAAGCCACGGCAGAGCATCGCAATCGCTGTTGGGTACTCACGAGATCGTGCGAGCGGAGACCCGGTGGCCAGGGAGCCGCGTTAGGAGGCGAAAGCGCGCACAAACGTGACGCTCGCACGAGTCGCGCGCTGGATTTCGCGCGTGGGCGAGTCATACTTCACGTCTGCGACTGGCGATGCTTTCGCCGCGTTCTTTGGAAAGTTCAGACTGAGATTCGCCGGCGGCGATTCGGCGTCGAGCGATTCAAACGCCGTGCCAGAGCGCGCATCGAGCGTCACGCTTGTGCGCAGAACTTGGGAATTCTCAAAAAAAGCGCGCACAAACTAAAAGGGGTCTTCACGAGATGTTTGCCCATCTTAACAGTTTGGACGTGCTCGGACTGTGAGGGACGGCGGCTCGGAGAGCCGTGGTACCAGAAGCGACGGCTCAGAGAGCCGTGGTACCTGCACTCACTTCCGCGCGTCGAGCAGCCGCGCCGCTTCCTGCACGTCCTTGTCCCCCCGGCCGGAGAGGTTGATGACGATGGATCGATCGCGCGACATGGTCGGGGCCTTCTTGACGGCGGCGGCGATCGCGTGGGCGCTCTCCAGCGCGGGGATGATGCCTTCCAGCTGCGCCAGCAGGCGAAACGCGTCGAGCGCCTCATCGTCGGTGACGCTGGTGTAGGTCACGCGGCCGGCGTCCTTCCAATACGAATGCTCCGGCCCGACTCCCGGATAGTCCAGTCCCGCGCTGCACGAGTGCACCGGCGAAGTCTGGCCGAACTCGTCCTGGAGGACGTAGCTGAGCGAGCCGTGGAGGACGCCCGGGCTGCCGAAGGAAAGCGGGGCCGCGTGATCGCCGGCGCGGTTGGAGCGCCCGCCGGCCTCGACGCCGATCAGTTCGACTTCGCGATCGTCGATGAACGGATGGAAGATGCCGGCTGCATTCGATCCCCCCCCCACGCAAGCGATGATGCAAGTGGGCGTTCCGCCGCTTGCGGTTTCGCGAAACTGTTCCTTCAGTTCCTTCCCGATCACCGTTTGGAAATCGCGGACGATCATGGGAAACGGATGCGGGCCGACGACGCTGCCGAGGATGTAATGCGTGTGTTCGACGCTGCCCATCCAGTCGCGCATGGCTTCGTTGGTGGCGTCCTTGAGCGTGCGCGAGCCGGTCTCGACGATGTTGACTTTCGCGCCGAGCAATCGCATGCGAAAGACGTTGAGGTTCTGGCGGCGGACATCTTCAGCGCCCATGTAGATTTCGCACGAGAGGCCGAAGTGAGCGCAGGCGGTGGCGGTCGCGACGCCGTGCTGTCCCGCGCCGGTCTCGGCGATGACGCGCTTCTTGCCCATGCGCATGGTGAGCAGGGCCTGCCCCATGGTGTTGTTGATCTTGTGCGCGCCGGTGTGGGCGAGGTCTTCACGCTTGAGGAAAACGCGCCCGCCGCCGAGGTGTTCGGTCAGTCGCGAGGCAAATGTCAGCGGCGTGGGGCGGCCGACGAAGGTCTTGAGCAGGTGATCGAGCTGCTGCTGGAATTGTGGGTCATTCGACGCGACGCGATACGCCTCGTCGAGCTGTTCGAGCGCGGTGACAAGGGTTTCGGGAACGTAGCGCCCGCCGAAGCGGCCGAAGCGGCCGCGGGCGTCGGGGGAGTCGGGGGCGTGCGCAACAGATGGCGCCTGGATTGCCGCGGAATGCATGGGCGAAGGATACGCGCCGCGAACCGGAGGGACGAGATTGGCCGCGGGCGACCGCTGCGACTACTGTGCCTGCTGTGAACGATCGGCGCGCGAGTTCGATATCGACCTCTTCGCTGGCCGCGGACGACGCGGCGCTGGTCGAAGCGCTTCGCAACGGCGATGACGGCGCCGCGGAGCAGTTCGTCCGGACCCACGCCGGGCGAATGCGGGCGGTGGCGCGGCGGATGACGGGCAACGACGCCGAGGCCGACGACGTCGTGCAGGACGCGTTTCTTTCGGCGTTCCGCGCGATCGACGGCTTCAAGGGCGGCTCGCAGCTCGGCACGTGGCTGCACCGAATCACGGTGAACGCGGCGCTGATGAAGCTGCGTAGCCGGCGCAGCCGCCCCGAGGGATTCCTCGAAGAACTGCTGCCGCGGTTTTCCGAGCAGGGATACCTGACGAGATCTGCGGGCGACTGGTCGCGAACGGCCGATGAATTGGCGCAGCGCGAGGAAACGCGGCAGACCGTGCTTCGACTGATCAACGAATTGCCTGCGATCTATCGTGACGTGATTCTGCTGCGCGACATCGAAGAGCTTGATACGGCGGAGACCGCGAGCATGCTGGGCATCGGCGAGGGCGCCGTGAAGACGCGGCTGCACCGGGCGCGACTGGCGCTTCGGGGACTGCTGGAGCTGGAGTTGGACCTGACATGAGCGACGATCTGACATGTCGGCAATTCATCGAGTTTCTCGATGGCTACATCGAGGGCGAGCTGGCGCCGGCCGTGCGCGCTGAGTTCGAGCGGCACTTCACCGCGTGCTCGCCGTGCAAGTGCTATTTGAAGACCTATCGCGACACGATCAAACTGGCGCGAAGCTGCGGCTGCAAGCGCGATGAAGCCGGCCCGCCGCCGGACGCCCCGGACGAGCTTGTGCGGGCGATCCTGGCGGCACGGCGGGTGGGACGAGGCGGGCAGTGAGGGTGCGGTTCGGGCCGCGAGGGCGTCGGATCAAGAGTGGGTGAAGCCCCAGATTAACGCCCTGGGAGGGCTGAAAAGGGTAAAGTGAGGGGCTTCGGGCGGCGGCGGTCACGCGCATGGGGCATTGTCAGAGATTGCCAGGAATGCGCGAAGAAAGCGCTTGCAATCCGGTGGAGGCGGCGTCACAATTGTGGGCACAGGGAGAGGAAGGCGACACACAGCCTCGGCGCGGGCTTGGGCCCGGCAGACTGTCGCCGCCTTGAACGTCGGTGGCTTGCTGGCCGGCGCAGGCGTTCCTCGACAGACGGAAAAACCAGACCAGCGGCAGACCATCGCGCAACCTCCCTTGGTTGGATGGCTTGTCTGGGTTTTCTCGCCGTCTCCGCCTCCTGACTGAGACGATTCGGCT
>CAZLDF010000053.1:0-3267 GCA_964558095.1 uncultured Isosphaeraceae bacterium
ATGTTCCTGACACCTTTTCTTCGCACCTTTTCTTCGCCAACTGCAAAGTGCGACCCCGTCGCGTAAAGATACGGCGATCGCATTCGCTTCCTGCGCTGGTCGAGGAAAATATCGCGTCAATTTCTTGTCAATTGTCGAAGCGATGCCTCATGTCTGATCACGTCATGCGACGTAAGTCCTTGCGGCGTCAGGATTTGCGCTTGCGCGTCCGCAGAAGGGCGGTAACCAAGAAAAATGGAACGAGAGTGGAAGCAGAGGGAACGATTCTGCTCGAGAACGAATTGAACACTCCAGCCACTTCGTAGCCAGAGGCACCGAACTCAAGACCTCCGCCGACCCAGTCATCGAGATCAATGTCCAAGAGGAGGTCATCGGATTGAAGCACGCTGAAGCCGCCTAGCAGGATACCTCCCGCCGCGCCGTTCGGCAGTCCTTCAAACCTGACCGAGTAGTGATCCAACCCGAAGTTTTCAATCTGGATGTATGCCGACTCCGCGACCTGCGTCTGCTCCTCCAGCGTGACGCTGAAGCTCAGGACGTCGTAGATTCCGAGGACTGAGCTGTCATCCTGGTCCATCGCTTCGCTGTCGAAGACGTAGCTGACCGAGAACGGCGTGCCCGGCGCGATCCCCGACCACGGGTCGGGGACGCTTCCGGTGACCTGTTCCAGTTCGCCCTCGAACGTGAACTCGTACAGCGTGGCGTCAGCGGATGAAGTCGCTCCCAAGCACCACAAACAGCCCAGAATCACAGCAAGCCGCCTTGAGCGGGGAGCTGTTGAACCTGTTTGGCCATAAACGCGAGCGTTCCCCATCGCGATGCCTCTCTCAATCTTCTCTGTGCGGAGTGTACCTCAGGACCGTCCGCATGGGAAGCGAAATCCTGAATCGGGCCTCCCGCCAGTGAGTAGCGTCGTCATCATTCCCCTGGCGCGGCACTGAACCTGCCCGTCCGCGCGGTGACGGGCGATGCGAACGCTGGGCGATCGACGCAGCCAGCCGCTGTCCTCCGGCGCGACCGATGGTCAGGCAGGGCGTCGGCCATGCATCTCATCTCCGCCGCGTGGGGTGCTATACTCCGCGATTCGCCTCAAATCGGGCGAATTGCACTGCCGGTTCGGAGCACCGGGGTACCAGTTGCGGTTCGGAGAGCCGGGGTACCGGTTGCGGTTCGGAGAACCGGGGTACCGGTTGCCGGTCCTCACCCAACGCAGGGGCACAAGGCCCCTCGCGAAACGCCGGCCCTCTCCCGCGGGGAGAGGGCGCTTCATTCAACCTAGTCGCCGCGGTGCGTGGCCGCGGGACGCATTTGGCAGAGGAACTTCTTAGAACATCATGGTCAATTACAACCTCATCGAACAGATCGGCATCGACGAACAGGAAGCGGACACGCTGATCCGCGAGGCGCTGGGCGAAGCCGCCGCGACGGGCGACATGGAAAGCCTGCTCAAGCAGGACATGCAGCAGCTTCAGGTCGGCAACATCCTCAAGGGCAAGGTTGTCGGCAAAGCCGGCGACGACGTCGTCATCGAAGTCGGCCTCAAGTCCGAAGGCCTCATCAACAAGACCGAATTCGACGACTACGACTCGCTCAAGATCGGCGACGTCGTCGAGGTGCTGCTCGAGCAGCTCGAAGACGAATCCGGCGTCATCCAGATCTCCAAGCGCAAGGCCGACCGCATCCGCGGCTGGCAGCGCATTCTCGAAACGAAGAAGGAAGGGGACATCGTCGAAGGCCGGGGCATGCGCAAGATCAAGGGCGGGCTGCTCGTGGATATCGGCGTGCCGGTGTTCCTGCCCGCGTCGCAGGTCGATATTCGCCGGCCGAGCGACATCGGCGAGTTCATCGGCAAGACGGTGCGCGCGGAAATCCTCAAGATCGACGAGGAGCGGCGCAACATCGTGATCTCTCGCCGCAAGCTCATCGAGCACGAGCGCGATCAGGCGAAGGCGAAGCTGCTCTCAACGCTCAAGGAAGGCGACCTGGTGAAGGGCTCGGTGACGAACATCGCCGACTTCGGCGCGTTCGTCGATCTCGGCGGGCTCGACGGCCTGCTGCACATCACCGACATGAGCTGGGGACGCGTCAACCACCCCAGCGAAATCCTGCGCATCGGCGACGACATCGAAGTCAAGGTGCTCAAGATCGACCACGACAAGGAAAAGATCGCCCTGGGCCTCAAGCAGAAGGAAGCCTCGCCTTGGGAAACGATCGAGGAAAAATACCCCATCAACAGCCGCGTCAAGGGCAAGGTCGTCAACCTGGTGTCCTATGGCGCGTTCGTGCAGCTTGAAGAGGGCATCGAGGGCCTTGTTCACATCAGCGAAATGTCGTGGACGCGGCGGATCAACCATCCCAGCGAGCTGGTCACGCCCGGCGACCTCGTCGATGTCGTCGTGCTCGACATCAACCCCGACAAGCAGGAAATCTCGCTCGGCATCAAGCAGACGGAAGTGAACCCCTGGGAACTCGTCGCCGAGAAATACCCCGTCGGCACGATCATCGACGGCAAGGTGCGCAACCTCGCCAACTACGGCGCGTTCATCGAGATCGAACCGGGCATCGATGGCCTGCTCCACGTCTCCGACATGTCGTGGACGGAAAAGATTTCGCACCCGAACGAGAAGTTCAAGAAGGGCGACGAAGTCAAGTGCGTCGTGCTTGAAATCGACCAGGGCAAGCAGCGCGTCGGCCTGGGCGTCAAGCAGCTTCAGGAAGACCCGTGGCTCAAGGCGATTCCCGACGCTTACCGGCCCGGCATGGTCGTGCACGGCACGGTGACGAAGATCACCAACTTCGGCGTGTTCGTCGAGCTCGAACCCGGCCTCGAAGGACTGCTGCACATCTCCGAGCTGGCCGACGAAAAGGTCGAAAACCCCCAGGACGTGGTGAAGCCGGGCCAGGAGCTCGATGTCAAGATTCTGCGCGTCGATACCGAAGAGCGAAAGATCGGCCTGTCGCTCAAGCGCGCGCAGTGGGGCGACACGGGCGGACCGGACGGCGAGAAGGGCGGCGAAGGCGCGGGCGAGGCCAAGCCGTCCAAGCCGAAGCCCAAGCGCGGCGGAATGGACGCGCACGGCGCGCTCGGCACGGACAAGATCAAGCTGCCCGGCTCGACCAAGGAATGAGTGGTTGACCAGATCGGCGCGGCCTTCGCGCGATGCGCCGAGACACGAAGACGAAAACAAGCGGCCCGCAGGATTCCCTGCGGGCCGCTTTGCCGTCTTGAGTCGCTTCGCCGCACGCGCTGGTGGCGGTGGACGCCGA
>CAZLDF010000054.1:0-6595 GCA_964558095.1 uncultured Isosphaeraceae bacterium
GATCGCCTGGGCGAGGGGTTGTTTGATCTCGCCACGGATGTAGCCGAATCCACGGATCTGCGCGAGAAGCATCCGGACATCGCGCGCGAGTTGCTGGAATTGCATGCGGCGTGGGAGCGGACGCTGCCGGCGCGACGTGGGGTGGAGCCCAAAGACGGCAATGAATCGGCGCTGGATTGAGTTTCAGGCCGGGGTCGTCGCGGGGTCGGTGGCCGGCGCTGCCGCGCTTCGCGGGAGCAGGCCGCGCGCATCGAGCGAGCGGCGAGCGTCCTCGGTGAGCAGCCGAGTGCACGCCTCCGCAATCACGATTTCCAATTCGCCTTCGCGCGTTAGCGAGACGCGCCCGGTCGAACGCGGCTTCAATCCGCATGACGTGACTGCGTGCTCCAGGCGGGCCTGATCGACGGGCAAGCGCAGAAACTCGACGATCCGCTGCAGCGTCTGCGCCGGGGCGCGACGCAACTCGTCGCTGGCGACCATGAGCGAGTTTTCCTGAGCCAGTCGCGGGGTCCACTCGTTCATGAAGCGGCAATAACGGTCAACCGTTGAATGCGACGGGTCGTGCGACGCCAAAGATTGAGCGCTCGTTGGCTTCGGGTCCTTTGCTTCGATCCGCTTCGGTTTCAGGAGGGTGATGGGCGATCGCATCAGGAACACCACGCGGCGTTCGCCGAAGACTTTGTCGCGGAAACTCCGCTGAGTCGCGACGATGAGCGGCACGTCGGCGCGATCGAACCAGCGGAACGCCGGCAGGCCCGTCTTCGCATCCATCCGCCCGTTGGGTACGATTCTTGACGCGAGGGCTCGGTCCGTCCGCGGCCCGAGCGAGAACAGTTCGTTGATGTACGCAGCAAGGAGGCGGCGCAAGGATTCTCGGCCGCTGCCGGGATAACTCACGATGGCGGCATCGACGTGCCGCCAGAAATCCTTCTTTGTCGGAGCGTCCGGCCGCTTCAATTGCTCCGCGGCCTCCGATCCGGCCGCCGCACTCGAAAACGGCTGCAGGTTCGACCGCTTCTTGAACGCGCTCGCTTTGGCCGCCGACTTGCGTTTGGATTTGCCCGCCAGCTCGCGCGATTGCCTGGCCGCGGGCGCATGGGCGGAAACCGATGATGCTGCGATCGCCGCGCGCTCGGTCGCGGCAGGCCGAACCGGCCGCTGCGTCATCTCGATTTGCGTCAGCGTCATGTCTGAGATCGCACTGAGCACCCTCTTGGCCTCGTCTGTCAGCGCGACGTTGAGAGTCTCGTCGATGAAATCGCGCACCTGCGGGTTGAGTTCCTTCTTTCCCCGGCCGGCCGCGCCCTTGTTCACGCGCAATCGCGTGCCTTCGGGGACGTTGCCGGAGTTGCCCAGCCCCCGCTCCTGGTTGAGCCGGCGCATGTTCGCGAGGCTGGCATTCTCGACGGCGCGGGCGATGATCGCGTCATCGACCGGGACGTTGATCAGCTCGATGACGCGGCGCAGGCAGCCGGCGGTGTCGCGCTTCATCTGCTCATACGAGACGATCGTGTGCGGCGTGCGCGTGAGCTGGTCGGCCCAGGTGTTCATGAACAGCGCGAACCGCAGCGCGCCCTTGCGCCGATTGACCTTCAGCGTCTGCATGAAACTCGGCGACTGCTTGTTCTGCTTCCCTGGATACGACGCGGAGAGGAACGCATCCTTCGGGTCGCGCACCAGCATGATGACCGGCTTGCCCTTGAGATAGCCGCATGTGCCGTAGGCGTGCGTCGAAGTGATGATGGGCACGCGCTTGTCGCGCTTGAACTTGTATACATCGAACCCTCGCAGTTTGTCGCGACCATCGTTGGTGATGATCGAGAACATGCTGTTGAGATCGAGATCGACGCCGAGGTCGTAGTAGAAGTTGAGATACGAGCAGATCTGGAACCGCAGCCACGTGCGCCCGGACTTGGGAAACGACGCGAGAACGTACTGCACCTCGTTCCATGTGATGTCGAAAAGGTATTGCTTCATCCGCCGCAGCATGCGGACGCCGCCGTCGGCGATGCTTCTGTTTCCGGTGGCCATAACCAGTCATCGTAGCGACACGGAGCACTGGGCCGCAATTGCACGCCGGCCGCCGGCATCTTAACGCTGCGTGGCCGGGGCGATCGAAGCGAAGCTCGAAGTGTCGCTTAACGCTCGTCAGACTTCGTCGTCGAGCAGCTCTTCCTCGTCATCCACGTCGTCGGCGACGTCGGCGGCGCTGTCGGCTTCGCGCGTGCTCGCGATGAACGCGCGGATGTCCTGCTCGTGCTGGTGAAGCCACGCCGGCGATCCAAGCGCAGCGACGCCCGCGGCGGTCGCCACGCACACCGCCGATTCGCCCGCCAGCCCGACGCGCGCGGGCTCTTCGCCGCAGTGCACAAGCACGATGCGATCGCCCAGCGCCTCCAGCCAGCGCCGCCGGGCATCAGGTTCGATCTGCGCGAGCACCTCGTGGTCGATGATCACGACGCTCGCGAGGCTCGTCGCCGCCGAGGCGAGCAGCAGTTCGTGCCGCAGGCTTTCGCCCATCGACTTGAATTCGCGCCGCCGGTGGACCTTTTCCAGATCGTTAAACCCGCTCGCCGTCAGTCGCCGCCCGAGCTCCACGCCGTTGAAACGAGCATCAAGATCGGCGATCGACCAGCCCGCCGGCAGATGCGCGAACTCGCGCACGGAAACTTGGCCGACCGCCACCTGGTCGCTGTGCACGAAATAGATCGAGCCGACGATTCGTTCGCTCGGCACATCTGAACCGGCCGTCAGACAATCGGCGAAGTAGAACACGGTGTAACGGTTGATTTCGACCGGCGACAGGAGAGCGATGCGGTCGCCGGGGCGCGCATCGCACCGTTGCAGGCCTTCAAACTGCGGTTCATCCGGCGCGATGAACTGCAGGTGCGAGACCGGCTCGACGGCGCTGTCTTCGCGCGGCGCGCTGAGCACGAAGTCATAGTATCGCCGCACGAACGGGTAGAGCTTAGAGAAACCAGTCAGCGACGTGAAGACGGAGCGAACCGAGGAGATGCCGATGCGCGCCGTAATGAGGAAGGCGAAGAATTCGCTCCAGCCGATTTCCTGGCCGATCGCCTGGGCGCCGAGATAGATGAGGACGCCCGCGATGCCCAGCGCCAGCAGCACGTTGCCGACGAATTCAGCGTGAACGGTGGCGAGCAGGCGCTGGCCGTACGCTTCGAGCGACACGCGCATCTCGCCCGTGTCGTAAAGCCGCTGCGTCTGCTGCTCGTGCCGCGGCGACCATCGCGCGTGGCTGCGAGTCTTCTGCACGTGATCGAGCCAGTCGGCGCGCGCCTGCGGCTTGGAGGCCTCCAGTCGGCGTTGATTCAAGACCACGCGGCGGTTGACGAAGTAGTACAGCACGAGAAAAACCGCGACCAGCGCCAGAACGCCCAGTGTCGCCCACGCGTCGATCCAGAACATGACGGCGCTCGTCCAGATGACGGTCAGCAAAGGCACGATCGCGCCCAGGAGGATGCGCAGCGACTTGCCGCAGAGCTTGGCGTCGATGTTGCTGCGTTTCTTGAGCGCCCGCAGCACCTGGCGGAAGTTCGCCGGCCGCAGCCGCGCGTCGGGCCGCGCGCCATAGAGTCGCAACACCTGCTGCGAACAGTGGCGGTAGTGGCGCACGACCAGCGCGACGACCTGCCGCCTGGAGAAATAGATCACCAGCGCGCTGCCCAGCAGCAGCGCGAGCGTGATCGCCCCCATCATGAAGAACGTGCGCTCATCGCGCGGCTGGATCGTCATCGAGCCAAGCGACAGCGGCGAATCGGCTTCGAGCGCGCGGGCGTAGGCCACGAGCAGGCCGAAGATCGCGCCGTGGCTGAGCGCGCCCAGAAAGCTGCCCGCCAGCACCAGCGCGCTTCGCCCGGGATTGCGCCGCACCGCGTCGGCGAGCAGCCAGCGAAGCGTGGCAAGGTAGCGCCCGGAGTGGCGCGACAGATTGGCGACGTGCGTGGAGACCATGGGAGGCGGAGGTCAGGAGTCAGGAGTCAGGAGTCAGGAGTCAGGAGACAGGAGACAGGAGACAACGAGACAAGGAGTCGGGAAGCACGCTTCTCAATCACCAAATCGCCAAATCACCAAATCGCCAGATCACCGTATCCGCGCGATTCGGATCGACTCGATCGCCAGTCCTCGGCGTCGCCGATCCGCGTTCTTCGGGTCGAGGTCGGCCGGCGCGACCGTGCGCGGCGTCTGGATCGTCAGTCGGACGAATCCATCACTCCCCACGGCGCCCGCCGGGATGTTCCCGCGGATGATCGAAGCCGAACTGACGCTGCGGAGCGCCCGGCCGATTCGCCGGCTGGAAATGCGCAGCCGCGCCGGCACCAGGCGATTAACGACGCGGCCCATCGCCGAAGCGCGCACGCCCTGTTCCTGCAACGGGGCGTCGTTCGCGAAAAGCCGCGTGCCGCGCAGGATCGATTCGTCGAGCGCGCCGGCGACCTTGATTTCAACTTCATGCGCGGCGCGCGGTTCCAGCAGCATGTCGATCGAACTGCGGGCTGCGGGCCCGGTCCAGCGATAGTATCGGTGTCCCCCCCCTTCCGCCGCTGCGGCTCCGTGCGATTCGCGTTCCAGCCACCCTCCCCCGCGAAACGCGCCCGACATGTCGATGGTCACCTCGCGCGGCGGCGGCGACTGATGATCGGCAGCGGCGACCAGCGCTCGCCGCGCACGCTCGTCGATCGCGCAATTGACAGCCGCCCGCGTTCGTTCATCCGCATCCGATTGTCCCTCGTCGCCGATCAGATCGTGCAGCATCGCTCGATGCTGCTGCTCGAACACTTCCGCCGCGTGCGCATAGACTTCTCGATCGAGGCGGATCGCGTCTTCGACAATGCTTGGCAGGTCGGGATTCGAGGTTCGGATTTCGGACTTCGGGGGAGTGGTCTCCAAATCGGAAGCCCGAACCCTGGAATCCGAAATCCGAACCCCGCCGTGCACGGATCGCACGTTGAGTTCCGCCAGCGATTGCGGCGCGGGCCAGCCGCAGCGCCAGCACAGCACGTTCAGAAAATCGTCGAAGCGCTCCATCATGCCCACGCAGAATGCCTGATCGACGGCGCGCTTGGCCTCGGCGACGAGCTGGCGGTCCGTCAGCTTGTTCTCGCGTGCGACCGGAAAATTCTCGACCAGCGTGCGCGTCATGCCGTTGTTGAAGTTGCGGAAGATCGATCGCTTGTCGAGCGCGAGGAACTCCTCGAGCGTCAACGACCTTGCTGCGCGCTTGAGTTCGTTGACGTCTTCCGACGCCGGCGATCGCTTGAGCTCTTCATCCGTGAACTGCTGCCAGTGGCGAAACAGCGAGCGCAGGCGAGCTTCGGGCTCGCGCAGTAGCGTGATGAACCTGAAGCTCGCCGGCAGAACGGAGAGGAAGTTCGTGTGGGCGCACAAATAGTCGTACCGATCGAAGACGGCCGTCGCATCGACGTCTTTCTTGCGAAGCCCCTGCGACGCGGAGGCGGCCCGCAGCAGCAGCCCGGCCTTGTGCGGCGGAAACTGCTCGACGTGGTAGTGTTGCTCAAGGAACGAACACAGCGTCGTTCCCGCGGTCTTCATGATGTGCAGAAAGAACAGGCGCGGCGCAAGCGATGGCGAAAGGCGACGGCCCGCCTCGCCGGTCGGCATCGCGGGCGTCGCGACCACCCTGGCATCTCGCAAAGTCTCGGGCATTCGTCAGCTCATCACCGCGCGCGAATCGATGTTCGTGCTAGTATAGCCGTCGATCGATCGAGCCAGCCGATGAATGCACGCAGCGCTGAACCGGATTGTCACCTCTGCTCCTGGCCGCAGTCGGGACGCACGTGGTTGCGCTTCATGCTGGCGGCGTATTTCAACGAGCGCTTCTCGCTTGGCGTCGATCTGGATCTGAACAGCGTGTTTACGATCGTGCCCAATGAGGGCCCGCATGAAACCCGCGGGCAGAACGTGTTCGCTTTCGCCGAGGACAGCCGCGTGCCGCAGATCATCGCGACGCACAAGCCGTGGCGGCCCTGGATTTTCGCGGACCGGTCCATCATGTTTCTCATTCGTTCGCCTCATGACACGCTGGTGAGCAAGTATCGTGGAATCCGATGGCGGCACGACGATGCTGCGCCATTCGAGCGATTCCTGCTGGAGGACGAGCGCGGTTTGTTGCCGATGTGCCAGTACCTCAACTCGTGGGCGGCGAACCTGCAACATTGCAGGAGCATCGTCGTCTCGTATGAGCAGCTCAGCGCCGCCGCCGACAACGCGATGGAGCGTCTGCTGGAGCATCTGCACGTGCCCATCGATGCGCGGTGCGTGCGCGATGCCGTCCAGTTCGCCAGCTATGACAACATGAAGCGGCTCAATCAGGAGCGAGGCATCGGGGGCAAAGAGGGGCCACGAACCGAGGAGGACCTGCTGCGCGTGCGCGAGGGTGTCGTGGGCAGCCACAAGTCGGCGCTGACGCCCGAACAGAATGAGTTCATCTCGGGCATACTCGATCAGACGCTGACCGACGAGGCGAAGGCGCTGGTCGAGTCGGTGACGCAATCGCCGGTGGCTGCATCGCGTTCGATGTGAGGGGATGTCGCGCGAGCGCACGCGCCAGCGC
>CAZLDF010000055.1:0-8549 GCA_964558095.1 uncultured Isosphaeraceae bacterium
GCCCACGGCCTGGGCCAGGGCCTGATACACCGCGAGCTCGCTCGTGCGCGACTCATACTCCGTCCCCGTGATCGGCTGCATCACCGTCTGCACGGGCAGCGCCTGCGCGTTCGTGTCCTCGTCGCTGGCCTGCGGAAACAATCGCGAACGGTTCTCGACGTCGATCACGCGCACGTGGGTCAGCGCATACGGCCGGGGCGAAAACCCGTCGGACGAGCGCTGAAACAGTTTCATTTCGATGTAGATGATCTGCTCGGCGCCGACGGCGCGGCCGATGGCGTCGATCGGCATCACCGCCGTCGCCGTGTCCGTGCGCTTGGCCGCCGCGAGCGCATCCGTCGGGCGGAGCATGTTCTCTTCAGAAATGCACTCGTGGACCATGAGGGCTTCGCTGACCTTCAGCGCGATGTCCCGGCGGAGCGAAGCGGGACTGAGCAGGTTGCTGCGATCATCGACGAAGACGACCGTCGGGCGGTCTTCCAGCTCGTACTGGGCGTCGATCTGGCCCGAGCCATGAACGATGTATGCGGCCGGCGCGAGGATGTTGCACCCGCCGGCGAGTAGCGCCGCGCCGCTCGCCGCGGCGGCCATCGCGATCATCGCCGCACCGATGCGTCCCTGCGTCCTGCCGGTGTTCATCATTACTTGCGCGCCTGCCGTGTGGTGTCGAATTCGGGGTTGTACTTGTCGGGATACTTCGGCTCGAGGTGCTGGTGGAAAAGCCAGGCGGTTTTCTTCACGAACTCCGACAACAGAGCGGTTTCGATCTGCTGCGCGCTTGCTTCCTGGCGCGTCAGGTGCCGCACGGGCGGAAACTCGGCGCTCACCGTGAAGCTGTCAACGAACGTGTCCGGGTCGAAGGCGTCTCGCTCCAGCACGCCGATCGACGCGCCCGCCACGCCCTCCCACTCGTGCATGTTCCCCGGCGGATTCAGGCGATACTCGAAGATATCGACGTAGATCACGCGATCGACGTTCAGCGCTTTCGTGACCTCGCCATACGGCAGGGCGTTCCACTGCGGCGTGCGATACTGCCAGTTCAGCACCGCCTGATGATTCAGCACCTGCACGCCGGGCACATCGCGCTGCAGCCGCCAAGACACGCCGCCCGTCACCTGCGCGATGAGATCGGGATGGTCGTAGAGCGTCGCATAGTCGGCATCGACGAGCACCGCGACGGTCTTGCCCTGCAAATCGTCATACTGCGGCGGCATGTCCAGCAGCGTTTGATATTCCTCGTTCTGCTTCAGCGCGCCGTACAGGTGAAACATCTCGCAGCCCGCCAGTGCGATGAACACGCAGAGCAACGCCGCAACGCGGAAGAACGTGCGATGGCGCAACATCACAGCACTCCTTTGTGATGGAGAATCTTGTATGTCCAAGACAACACGACAAGCCCCGCCAGGGCCCAGCCCGAACGCCGCGTCCACAATCGCGCAAACACCAGGCCAAGAGCCGATCCCGTGACAAGCACGTGCAGCGCCACGATCAGCGCCATCGCCGTCGCGATCGCCAGCAGACATCCCATCGGCTGCGTGAGAAAGGCTCGAAGGAAGTGGCCATCGGCGGCGTGAGCGAAGCTGGTCGTCATGCCGCAGGTGGGGCAGGGCATGCCGGCGACGATGACCCAGCCGCACGCGGGCAGGCCGAGCTGCTCGTGCGTCCCGACGCCGTGCGAGGCCGGTTCGAGCCACGCCGCCACCGCCAGCACGCCCGCCGTCGCCAAACCCACCACCAGCGCGATCAGGCGCCGTCGAAACGTGCGGCTCGATGAACGAACCGCTGCGTTCGCATCGATTTCGATCGCGAGCGTTGTCATGGGCAGCCATTACGGTAGTCGGACCGTCCGCGACGGGCAATGCCGCGGGCGACGCAGTTTGAGATGGTGATCGCGGGAAGGCGGACGGGCGGCGGCGATTCAGGCCGCCTCGGCCGAGGCGCTGAACAGCGGCGTCGCCAGACGCAGGACCGCGTGCGAGGTTCGGAGTTCGGGGTTCGGACTTCGGATTTCGGGCCCGAACGCCGAACCCCGATCCCCGGCTCCTGAATCCCCCAGCGCCGCCACGCACGCCGCACGATGATTCTCGAGCTCGGTGCGGCGATCGTCGGTCAATCGCGACGACGCGGACTGCAGCGTCCGGTTGAGCGTTTCGATCGACGCGCGGAGCAACGCGGGCAACACGGCTGGATTGTCGTCGGCCCCGGACTGCCGGCTGCCCTCGTGCTGGACGAGCACCCGACCGAGCAAGCTGCGGCGCCAGGCGTCGGCGAGAAGCGAGCCGCTCTCCGCCCCTTCGCAGGTTTCGCGCAATTGCTCCAGCCACTGGCGCGCTTGCCGCGGCTCGCCGGCCAGCGCCGCCGCGACCACCAGCGTCGGAAGCACCTGAGCGGTGTGGCGCGAATGAGAAGCCAGCGGCGCCAGCCACTGCATTGCGCCGTGGAACTGACCCAGCGACAGCATCGCACGCCCGAGGCGCATGCCCACCGTGGGCGACGCGTTGGATTCGTTCATCGCGATGAGCCGCCGCAGCGCGGGCAGGTCGCCGACGTCTTCGAGAAGTTCCGCCAGGAACGCAATCGCTTCATTCCGCGGATCGACTTCGTCTTCCGCGTGGCTCCGGTCGGGAGGGCGGCCGGGACGATCGCGATGCGTCGCCATCGTCGCTTCGAGCACGTCAATCGCTTCGCGCGTTCGGCCTTGCGCGCGGTACACCTGCGCCCAGAGGATGGGCGAAGGGCGCAGTACGATTCGAAGCTGCGACTCGGCGCGCGTCGCGTCGCCGCAGGCCAGCAGTGCCCGAACAAGCTGCTGGCGCGTGGCGTCGCATCGAGGCCGGGCGGCGGCGGCGCGGCGAAGCAGCGCCACCGCGTCGTGGTGTCGCCCGTGCGCGGCGGCGATGTTCGCAGCGAGCACGAGCGTGCGGTTGTGATCCGGCCGGCGCGGGAGCAGTTCGTCCATGGCCGCCTGCGCTTCGTCGCATTCGCCGCGTCGATGCAGGCATTCGCATCGCAGCAGCGCGAGCCCGCTGTGATCGGGATGACGCAGCAGCCCTCGCGCGAGCAGCGACTCGGCGGCCTCGGCGTCGCCCGCGGCCAGCAGCGACCGCGCCCGCAGCGCCAGCGCCGCCGCTCGATCGCCCAGCAGCGCATGCGCCCAGTCGATCGATTCATCCTGTGGATTTTCTCTTGCCGCCGACCGCGCTTCGCGCAGGGCAACAGCGGCGGCCGATCGCTCGACCGCGGCCTGGCGGCGCGAACCGTCGCGGACGCCGCTGCAATCGCTCGGCGATTCTCGTCGGGCGTCGCTCATGCCGCCTTCCTCCGCGTGGCTGGGATCGTGTGAGATTCTTCGTCCGATCGGATGACCGCGATCACGTCCTCGCCGCCCGCTTCAACCGGCAGGCGAGCTGCGTCGAGCGCCGCCGCCTGGTTCATCCGCTCGCGAACGCGGCCGAGCACCCGCAGGCTCTCACGCGCGATCCGCACGTTGCGCATCTCCGGCAGGGCGATTTCGAGCGCGGCGATCAGCAGTTCAATCGTCGCGGCATCGGGTTCGGCGCACTGGGCTTCGACCAGCGCGGGGAGAATCGACTCCTGCGCCAGCAGTTCCATCGCCAGTTGCCGCGCGCGCCCGTCGTCGTTCGTCGCGTGCGCTTCGGCGCAACGAATGCCCATCGTCATCAGCAGCGTCGCCTGATGAATGGCGTCGTCCCGCGCCGCGCGCGGGGCCGCGGTCAGCCGCTGCGCCCACTGCGAGGCGACGTCGGCGCGGCGCTCGAAGGCGGCGAGCAGGAGCAGCAACTCAATGGAGTCCGCGTCTTCGAGTTGGCGCAGGTTCTGGCGCAGGCACTGCCGCGCCGATTCGCGATCGCCGATGGACCATTCCAGGATCGCGCGCAGTCGCCGCGCCGCGATCGGCGCCGACGATCGCCGCGTCCAGAGCACCAGTTCGCCGTGCGCTTCGTCGCGCCGGCCCTCGTGCAGCAGGCAGACCGCGCGCAGCAGGCGCATCGACGCGGTGCGCAGCGGCACGCCTTCGATAATCATCAGCGCCGTGGTGGCGTCGCCGTGCGCCAGGCGCAGCCGAGCCATCGGCTCGGCGAGCTTGCGGTATCGCGGCCACAGTCGGGTCGCACTCTCGGCCAGGCGGTGCGCGCGCTCCCACTG
Organism: uncultured Isosphaeraceae bacterium; assembly: GCA_964558095.1. Classification (GTDB taxonomy): domain Bacteria; phylum Planctomycetota; class Phycisphaerae; order Phycisphaerales; family SM1A02; genus CAZLDF01. The sequence goes on from CAZLDF010000055.1 coordinate 4,168, forward strand.
GCCGCGCTCGATCGCCCGGTCAAGCTCGTCGCACAGCATCGCGGCGGCGGCCCGCTCGTCGCCCGCGCGCTGCAGACTGCGCAAGGGATCGCGGCGGCGCAACGAATCGCCCGCGGCGGCGTCCTCCCGGACCGCCCGTGCGATCGCTCTCTTGTGCTTAAAGAACATGCAGGCGCACTCCGGCACGCCGCGCTCCCGCGAGGCGATGCACCCTGCAAATCGGACGTTGCGACAGAGCGGTTCAACCAAACCGCGCAGACGGCAGAATCAGCCGCGACGACGAGCAGCGCACAGCGTCGCGGCGCTCACGCCGTCCGCGCCCGCCGCGTTATCGGACCGCGGGCACGAGCGCCCGGCGCGCCCGACTCGTACGCCCGCGCATGCTCGCGATGATGGCGCCAGTTGAGATACGAAGCGTTGAGAACTTTGTAGCCGCCCGGCGTGGGATATCGTCCGGTGAAGTACCAATCGCCGGTGTGCTGCGGCATCGAAGCCTGCAGGTCCTCGACGCGCTGATACAGCACGTCAATCTGTCCCGTCCATGGGACTTCCGCCGGTCGAACGAGCTGCGCCACCCGGCTGGAAATCTCCTCGAGCGTGAACGGCTCGTACACGCGCTGCACGTGGTTGACCATCTTCTCCAGCGGCTTGTCCGCCTGCGCCTGGCACGCCTGCTCGATTTCGTCGAGCAGCGCCGTCTCGCCGCGCTCGCGCAGCAGCGACACCGCGGCTTCGAACGCGATGAAGCGCCCGAGCTGGCTCATGTCGATGCCGTAACAGTCGGGGTACATGATCGGCGGTGCGGAGCTGGCGATGATGATCCGCCGCGGATTCAGCCGGCTGAGGATCGTGATGATCGATTCGCGAAGCGTCGTGCCGCGCACGATCGAGTCGTCGAGCACGACGAGCGTGTCGTCGGCCCCCACCACGCCGCGCGTCACGTCATAGACGTGCGAAACCAAGTCGCGCCGCGCCGAATCATGCGTGATGAACGTCCGCAGGCGCTGGTCCTTGTGGGCGATCTTCTCGGCCCGGACGCGCTGCGACGCGAAGCGCCGCAGCCGATGCGTCACGTCCTCGCCGCGGGCAATGCACTTGAGCAGCTCGTTCTGATCAGCTTCGCGCGTCAGGCGCTCGACTTCCTCGACCAGGCCGATGTACGCAGCTTCCGCCGTGTTGGGGATGAAGCTGAATACCGTGTGCTCGAGATCGTTGTCGATGAGGCTGAGCAATCGCGGCGCGAGGTGCTGGCCGAGGTTCTTGCGCTCGTTGTAGATGTCCGGGTCGTTGCCCCGGCTGAAATAGACGCGCTCGAACGTGCACTGGCGAAGCTCGCCCGCGGGGGTGAACGGTTCGTGGCGGATCGTTCCGTCGCGTTTGACGCTGAGCACGTGTCCCGGCTGCAGCGGTTCGATGCGATCGGCTTCGACGTTGAAGACGCTGCACAGGGCCGCGCGTTCCGAAGCCGCCGCGACCACTTCCTCGTCGATGTACAGAAAGCACGGCCGGATGCCGTTGGGATCGCGGCAGACGAACGCATCGCCGTTGCCGACGAGCCCGCCGAAGACATACCCGCCGTCCCAGCCCGCCGATGCCTTTTCCATGACGCGAATGAGGTTCAGATCGTGCGAGATCGCCCGCGCCAGCTCGATTCCGTCGAGTCCGCGAAACGACTCCGGCCCCATCGTCACGCGCAGGTGATCGTGCTCGCGGTCGAGTTCAAACGCGATGCGCTCGAGGATGACCTGCGTGTCGGAATCGCCGACGAGATTCAGGCCATAGTCCGCGAGTTGCTCAAAGATCTCCTGCGAATTGGTGAGATTGAAATTGCCCGCGATGGCGAGCGAGCGGCTGGCGCTTGAACTTCGGCAGAGGTACGGGTGCGAATTGGCCAGTTCGTTCCCGGCGTAGGTGCCGTAACGAAGATGGCCCAGGTACGCCTCGCCCAGGAATTCAGCGCGGCGCTTGAGCTCGAGCGCACTGCCCACGCTCAGCCCGTGGCCGTTGACGCGATTGAGGCTTTGCGTCACCACGTCGAACACGCGTTCGAGCGCATTGTGTCGGCCGGAGCGGGTGCGAAGCAGGAACGAATCGCCCGGCGGCATGTCGAACTTGACGACGGCCAGCCCCGCGCCGTCCTGACCGCGATTGTGCTGCTTTTCCATGAGCAAGTAGAGCCGGCGCAGCCCCCACGCCGCGTCGCCGTAGCGATCGCGATAGTACGTCAAGGGCTGGCGCAGGCGAAGCAGGGCCAGTCCGCATTCGTGACCGACAAAATCGCTCATGCGCGCAAGCGTAGGCCTGAGTTGCGTTTCATTCAAACGGTCGCCGTTTGATGTGAAAGGGATAGGGACTAGGGACTGGGGACTAGGCACTAGGCATTTGGCGCCGAACGGCCCGGCGTGATTCTGCAATCGTTCGAACTTGACGCAGGCGATTGACAACTCTTCGCCCGCAGGGCGCACGAACGTTGCCAGGGGCGCAGCGGTCGCCGCGGCGACCCCTTGGAGAGAAGGCCCCCAAGTACTCTTCTTCTTCCGTCACCCGCTCGGAGGGCGGACGTGATGTTCGTCCGCCCTCCGGGCGGAGAAACCAGAGAAAACAAGAGAATGGAAGGGGGACCACCGGCATCCAGTGGCTTGCTCGCAAAGCCTCGCGGCGCCACTGGCAACGTTCGTGCGCCCTGCGGGCGAGGCAGCAACGCGCGTTGCGGCTTGAGCGCGATTGGCGGCTCTGAGCCAGTGAGAAGGCGAGGTCACGATCGAGCGCAGAATTCTGCGCATGTATTTGGGGCATTCGGCGGTCATCAGTCGTGACGGCCAATTCCACATCCCGCCGCATGCCTAGTCCCTAGTCCCTGGTCCCAAGTCCCTAATCCCTCACTCCTCTATCATTTGCTCGTGATCGGGGCAATTGGACATCGGCGAACCGTGATTATGCTCCTGGCTGCGGCGCAGGTGGCGCTGCTTTTGGGCGGGGCAATCTGGCTCAGCCGCGCCATGCAGTCGCGCATCAGCCGCGAGGTGCGGCTGCGCCTGGCCGCCGAAGCGCGCGGGCACGCGACGCAGCTCGCCGCGCTCATCGAGCAATTGAACATCCAATCGCTGGACGTCGATTCTCCCGACTGGCCGCGACTGCAGGAGCTGATCGAGCGCACGCCGATCTCGGATCAGGGTTTCGCAAGCGTGATCGACAGTTCAGGTCGCATCGTGAGTCATCCGCTTTGGCACACTGATCCCGCGGTGCGCCTGGCGGACATTTCAGAGATGCGCTTGCGAACGCAGACGGGCGAGGCGCCGCTGGCGGAATCGGGTGGCGGGGGGAAACCCGATGAGGGCGTCGTCGAGACGGCAACGGGCGTGCAGCATCTGGCGGTGCTCGACCTGCCGGGACTTGGCGGCAAAGTCGTGGTGCAACAGCCCGAAGCCGCCGCGCAAAGAATCATCGACCGGTTCGTCGGCATGGTGAACCTCGTCGCTGTCTCCGTCGCGGTCGTCGTCATTCTGCTTTCCATCGGCGCCACGGCCGCGATTCTTCGTGGATACGAAAGCCGGCTGGCGCGAATCAACGAGCATCTGACGGAACTGGTCGAGCGTCGATCGCAGGCGCTGCTGAAATCGCGCAGCGCTGTGATCATGGGCTTGGCGAAGCTTGCGGAGAGTCGCGACGACGAGACCGGCCGCCACCTCGAGCGCATCCGCCGCTACGTGCGCGTGCTCGGCAGCGAACTGGCCAAGACGCATCCGGAGGTCGATGACGAATTCGTCGCCACCGTCGAAGAAACCTCGGCGCTGCACGACATCGGCAAGGTCGGCGTGCCCGACGACGTGCTGCTCAAGCCCGGCCGGCTCACCGACGACGAACGCCGCATCATTCAGCGGCATCCGCTCATCGGCGGCGACACGCTTCTGGCCGTGCGACAGGAATGGGGCAAGGACCCGTTTCTCGTCACGGCCTGCGAGATCATCTTCGCGCATCACGAGCGCTGGGACGGCACGGGGTATCCCTTCGGATTGTCCGGCGACGTGATCCCGATGGCGGCGCGCATTGTCGCCGTCGCCGACGTCTATGACGCGCTCACCACCCAGCGCGTCTATAAGACCGGCATGCCGCACGAGCAGGCGCGCACGATCATCATCGACGGCTCGGGCTCGCACTTCGATCCCGCCGTCGTTGAAGCCTTCGTGCGACGCGAAGACGACTTTCGGCGGATTCACGAGGAGTTCGAGGTGGCGCGGTAAGTGTGTTGGGGTCGTGGACCACACGCCGGACCTGAGTCTTGGGGGGGCGAAGTCGTAGATCCGCCGTGGCGGGGTCCGGGTCACCAAATCACCAAATCACCAAATCAACCCGGACCTTCGCCCCCCCAAAAGACTCAGGTC